>JAGWYX010000304.1 GCA_018969165.1 Verrucomicrobiota bacterium | reverse complement strand
AGGACGCCGGCGGTCTTTGGCGATTTTCGAAAAGTGATGGAACGAGACGATATTCACATCATCGTCAACGGCACGCCGGACCACTGGCACACGCTGGTCAACCTCGCGGCCGCACACGCGCGCAAGGATGTCTATGCCGAGAAACCCCTGACCCTGACGATCGCCGAAGGTCAGCGGTTGATCCAGGCGGTGCGGGCCAACCAGGTCGTGCTCCAGACCGGGACGCAGCAGCGGAGCGACCGCCGTTTCCGCCTGGCGTGCGAGCTGGTTCGCAATCAGCGCATCGGCAAACTGCAGCAAATTCTCGTCTGGCTTCCGGCCGGCTTGCGCGGCGGGCCATTCCGGAGTTCCCCTGTGCCCGATGGCTTGAACTGGGATTATTGGCAGGGCCAGGCACCGCGGCACGATTACATCAAGGAACGCTGCCACCTCTACTTCCGCTACTGGCTGGAGTACTCCGGGGGCACCATCACCGACTGGGGGGCGCACCACAACGACATCGCTTTCTGGGCCACCGGTCTCGAAGGACCCGATACCGTCGAGGGGAAGGTGCTGGTCCAGCCAATCCCGGGCGGCTACACGGCGCCGAGCGAATACGAAGTCCAATTCACTTACGCCAACGGGGTCAGACACGTGATCAAGACCACGACCGACGACAACATCTACGGGGGCGTGGTCAATGCCAACGGGCAGCGCAACGGCATCCGGTTCGAAGGCACCGACGGCTGGATCTGGGTAACGCGCGGCGACATCGAGGCCAGCAACGACGACATCCTCACCACGCCGTTACCGGCGAATGCCGAACGGCTCTACGTCAGCAACAATCACATGGGCAATTTCTTCGACTGCGTCCGCACCCGCAAAGATCCCATCTGCCCGGTCGAGACCGGGCATCGCTCGGCCTCGGAATGTCACCTGGCCCAAATCGCCCTCCGGCTGGGGCATCAGCTCCATTGGGAGGTGGACCGCGAGCAATTCGTCGGCGATCACGCCGACGCGGCGAACGCCTGGGTCGCCCGTGCGATGCGCAAGCCGTATGATTATTCCTTCTTGGGTTAGCTCGGCCCGTAAGGATGTGCGCGAGGACACGCGCTCCTCTCCATTAACCGCCGGACTGGCCGCCAGGTTTTGGAGTGCGCCAGTCCCCTGGCGCTTTCCGGGGCGCCCTTGGCAAAGCGGCGGAGGACCGTCGCAGTCCAAGACGCTGTCGCGTCAGCGCCGATCCATTCCGGCTCATGGTCCCGATGCATCCCTCCCTCCGGATGGGGGAAACCCCGGGGGCGAGGCGCGTCTCCCAGACTCGCGATCGCCCCTCGACAGGATCACCGAGCAGTCTGAAATGGTCCTCCCTTCAAATCCGCTTCTCGTCCGCGTCGATGAAATCGACGAAAGTCCGGATGTCCTCCCGGTGAGCCAGGCCGGCCTGTTCCTTGCGCAGCTTTAAGCGGGCTTGCATCGCCGCGTCGTCCGGTTTCGGGTAATTCAGCATCCCGGCGGCGTGCGCCTGCTTTTCGGCATCGCTCCGCTGGACATGTTTCAGTACCCAGTCCGCCACCTCGCCGTCGGTGATCGTGTCCTTGACCACCGCGACGAACTGGTCATGGGTGAGCCCGGCACGTTTGAGCCACAGACCATCAAAGCCCTTGCCCAGGTTGTCGTGGTAGTCCGGGTGCAACTTGCCCGCCAGGTGCAACCGGATTTTGTCAATATACCGCGGCAGGTGCATCCAGCCGCACATCGTTTCCCGCGCACTGCGTGGATAAATCACGTCGCTCATGCGCGCATCTTGGAAGGCACGCGCAAAAGTGCAACGCCAATTTTGCGTTTTCAAGCGGCGTGTCGCACCCCATGCTCCTCGCCATGAACCGGGTAGCGGCGGACGTCAGTCCGCTCCATTTGAGCGCCAAAGAATTGGCGCCGACTCACGTCGGCTGCCACGGGGCGCAGTTGGTTTACGGTCCCTTTGCCAGTTCAAAAGAAAGAGGAGGCTTTCCATGAATCGCTCCGCCTCGACCGGGAGGGACCGCGTGTCGCGGTCCATGTCACCGTCTGACTACGACCTGGCAGTGATCGGCGGGGGCAGCGCCGGTTACGCCGCCGCCCGCACCGCCAGCGCCGCCGGCCTGCGCACCGTGGTGCTCGAGGGCGGACCGGAGATCGGCGGCCTCTGCATTCTGCGCGGGTGCATGCCGACCAAGTCACTGCTCTACGCGGCCGAGGTCCGGCATTTGACCCGGCACGCCGCCACTTGGGGCCTCGGTCCTCAGGAAGCCGCTTTTGATTTCGCCGCCGTCCAGGAGCGGAAGAACCGGTTGATCCGCGAGTTTGCCGACGACCGCGTCCAGCAGCTCACGGCCGGCAAGTTTGAGTTCGTGCGGGCTTCGGCTCGATTCGTCGATTCGCATCAACTCGCGCTCAGCACGGGCGGGGCGTTGACCGCGAGGAACTTCATCATCAGCGCCGGCTCGATCGTGGCGCCACCTCCCTTGCCCCAACTGCAACCAGTCGGCTACCTTACGAGCGACGACGCGCTGAAATTGGAGCGACTCCCGCAATCACTGATCGTCCTCGGCGGCGGCCCCGTGGCGGTCGAACTGGCCCAGTTCTTCGCGCGATTCGATGTGAAAGTCACTTTGGTCCAGCGCGGCGAGCATGTCTTGCGTGACCTGGACACCGATGCGGCCTCGGTCTTGGAAAGTGTCTTTCGGCGCGAAGGCATCGCCGTGCACACCGGCACGCGGCTGCTGGCGGCGTCGCGACAGGGCGATCTGAAAGTGGTTGCTTTCGAGCAGGCCGGTCGTCAGATCGAGGTCGCCGCCGAGGAAATCCTCTTTGCCCTGGGTCGAGTTCCCAACACCGCGTCGCTCGGGCTGGAGAATGCCGGCGTCAACGTCGATCTCCGCGGCCGCATCGTCACGGATACCACGATGGCAACCTCTGCCCCTCACATCTATGCCGCCGGCGACTGCACCGGGCCGCACGAGATCGTGCACCTCGCAATCCAACAAGGCGAAATCGCCGCCCACAACATCGCCCACCCGGAGGCGAGGCGTTCCATCGACTATCGCCTCCTGGTTCATGTGGTCTTTACCGACCCGCAAATCGGCTGCGTCGGACTGACCGAGCAAATCGCCAATCGCCACCCGATTCCGCATTTGGTCGCCCGCTACCCGTTCAGCGACCACGGCAAATCGTTGATCCTGGAGGCGAAGGACGGGTTCGTAAAACTGTTGGCGATGCCGGTCACCGGCGAGATCCTCGGCGGTTGCTGCGTCGGCCCGCTGGGCGGCGAACTCATCCACGAAATCGTTGCGGCGATGCACGGACGCATGACGGTACGCGACCTGGCGACGCTCCCGCATTACCATCCGACCCTGGCGGAAATCTGGACGTATCCCGCCGAGGAGCTGGCCGCGGGATTGCGTTGACGGCAGAGCCTAATCAGGGCTATAAGCTCACGGTGTATGACCACGGCGTCGGGATCCCCGACCCGGTCCGCCTCCGCAATCCCCGGTCACCGGGTCTGAGCCTGGTGCGCGGGCTGGTCGAGCAATTGGGCGGCACCAGCGGGACAGAACGTGCCGTCGGCACCCGGTTCGTGATCCAATCAAACGCGGAACCCGAAAGCAAGGCATGACCGTCATGGACCACCCCCAAATCCTGGTCATCCAGGACGAGGCGACTCCGGGCGCCTCTGGAACGGGTCAAAGCCACTAAGCCGAGCGGCTACGTCCTGAAGCCTTTCGATGATCGCGAACTCAAGGCGGCGATCGAGATTGTCCTGCACAGCCACAAATTCGCTTGCGAACGCCGGGAGCTGACCTCCGCCGTCATTCTCGAGTTGGCCCACCGGAACTCCGTCCCTGACCTTACCCCCAGGATTTGACCGATCGTGGTCGGTTAGCCGCTGTCGCAGTCGAAGTGCATCCGGGCGGTGGGGGCCGGTGATTCCACCGGCGCCGCGAGCTTGCAATTCGGGGATGAATTGCGTCTGCTTGCGAAATGAGAATCCGTGCGTTGGCCTCGGTGCTGCTTTCTTTGGCGCTGGCATCGGCGGAAGCGGCGCCACTCCCGGAGTTGAAACGCTCCGACGTGGTATTCATGTACCAAGCCAGCCGGCAAACCTACGTCGATTACGGTGCAACCGTGCTGGCGTGGGGCGGCACGCCGACCCCCGAGTCGTTGGCCGAGGCGAAAGGCATCAAATTTTTCAGCAGCGTCGGCATGGTCACCGAGTTCAATCGGTATGATGAGCGTTTTCCCGACACCTACCAGCAGGGGCTGTGTCGCGACCTGGACGGTAAGCCCTACAAAGTGCCATGGCTGACCGATCACCAGCACAAAGGGATGCCCTACTGGTGGTGCTGCACCCGGCAACCCTTGTTCCGACAATACATTTCCGAGCGCGTCGAGCAGACCGTCAAGGCCGGCGCTGACGGCGTGCACATCGACGATCACCTGGGCACCGCCGGTTCGCTCTGGCTGGGCGGTTGCTTCTGCGACCGTTGCGTCGCCGAATTTCGGGATTATCTGAAGGACCTGCCCGCGGCCCAACGGCCGGACGTGGGCGACCCCGGCCGCTTCGATTACCGGGAGGTCCTGCGTGCCTGGCTTGCACAGAACCCGGGTAGAACGGTTCAGCAACACCCGCTCTGGCCGACGTGGCGCACGTATCAACTCCGCGGCGCGGCCCAGTTCATGCAGGAACTCCGGGCGCTTGCGGCGCGGACGGCAGGACACCCGGTGCCGATGAGCGCCAACGCGGGCCTGCTCTGGGGACCGCACTTGAACGATTATCAGGCGCTCGACTTCTTCAGTGCCGAGATCGAGCACCACGCCGCCGCCAAGCGTTTCGATGACGCCCCGTTGCTTGCCTATCGCCTCGCGGACGCGGTCGGGAGGCCGTTGACCTCGACGGCCAGCGGCGGCGACTGGGCGTTCATCAAGGAACACAACCTGCCGGGACTGGTCCAAGGTTGGATCGCCCTGGGCTACGCCGCCGGCGGCTCGCTGATGGCCCCGGTCCACCAATGGTGCTACACCCCGCAAAAAGGGACCCACTGGTATGCAGGCCCAAAGGACAAGTTCGCCCCGTTGTATCAATTCGTCCGACACCATCGCGAACTGTTCGACGACTTCCACAACTACGCCGACGTGACGGTTGTGTTCTCGCAGCGGACCTTTGACCGCAAGCAGGCGAGGATCGCGACGATCTGCGCCAATCTCCTTGCGAGCGCGGTTTCGTATCGCGTCGCCTTTGGCGGAGACGACGTGGTCGATCATCCATTGCGCGCGACGGACTTGAACGGAACGGAACGGCTGCTCGTCGTGGAACCAAAGGACTTCTCCCCGGCCGATCAGGCGCTCCTCGCGACGCTCGACAAAAACCGTTGCGCGGCGAGCCTCGAGGACTTGCTCGCCCACTTGACTCCCGCGGTGCGGGTCGATTCCCCGTCGGCATTGCGCGTCCTGCCGCGCGTCAAACCGGGCGCGGCCGTGCTGCACGTCCTGAACTGGGATTATGCTCCGGAGACGGACTCGGTGCGCCCGATCAACGTGGCAACTCTGCATCTGAATCTCCGCGCGCTCGGGGTCGAAGGCGCGCGGGAGGCGCGAGTGTTGTCGCCCTCGGCCCCGCCCCGCAGCGTGGCCATTGACCGGGACACGCTTGCATTGCCTGATCTCGGCCTCTGGACCGTGGTGGAGTTGCGGCGTCGGCAGGAATAGGGCTT
>JAGWYX010000303.1 GCA_018969165.1 Verrucomicrobiota bacterium | reverse complement strand
CGGCCAGCTCGACGGCCTTATGGTCGCCTTCGGCGCCACGATCATAGCAGAGCCGACCCAACTGGTAGAGAACCGTCAGGTTGGTGCCGTGGGCCGCCAGTTGCCCCTGGAGCGCGGTCAATTGTTCGGCGAACGTTTTCCCCGCCGCCGCCAGGGCGTCGAGGCTCCCGAGGGTCAGGCTGAGACAGAGCCAGAACCACATTGGGCGGATGATAGCCGGCCCGCCGGCGCTGCCGAGCAGATTCTGACGGCAACGGCCGTTGCGCCGCGTGCCCTCAGATGTGCCGGGAATCGGCCTCGTCTGTGCGGGGATAGCCGGAGTCCTGGCGTTGGAAGTTGACGGCGTTTTTTTTGCAATAGGCGTTGAAGTCATCGGCGGCGCTCATGCCCGGGACCTGCGCGGCGCTGATGGGGAAATGGAACAGGTCCACGACCTCGACCCGGGCGTTCTGTTCGCCCACGTGCTGATGCTTGGCCCACCATTTCCAGACCGGCGCGCCGGCGCAAGGACAATTCGCCGCCATCCGCACCGGTCTGGGAGTGCGCCAGGTCGCTGGCGCTTTCCGGTCTGGCCTTGACCAAGCCGCGGTCGCATGGAAACGCTGAGCCACACTGGTAGGGCGGCGCACGTCTGTAGCCGCAGGCTTCAGCCTGCGTCCGCTTCCCCGCCAGGCCGAGCGGCAGCTCGGCGTAAGACATCGAGGAGTTGTGTTCGCGGTTGCGCCGCGGCGCCGGGCGTGCTATTCAAACACCTTGACATCCGTCGCCGCCATGCCACATGCCTCGAGGAACCTTTGGCCCGCCCTGGCGGGATTCGTTGCGGGAGGAGTTTTGGCGTGGACCGCGTGTGCGGCCGACTCGACTTATTTCCGGTCCGATGCCGGGGTGGCGGCGCCGGGGAGCGGGCCGTTGCCGGCCGATCTGGACGCGCCCGACACCTTATGCTGGCGCGTCCCGCTCGAGCCCGGCCATTCCACGCCAATCCTGGCGGACGGCAGAATCTTCCTGACCACCTACCGCGCGGCGTCCCGGGAACTCGCCACGGTTGCGCTGGACCAACGGTCCGGACGAACCCTCTGGCGCCGCGCCATTACGGTTCAGCATGTCGAACAGACGCACCCGTTGGGCAGTCCGGCGACGGCGACCCCGGCCTGCGACGGTCGCCGAGTGTTCGTATTCTTCGGCAGCCACGGTCTGATGGCTTACGGTCTGGACGGCCGACAGCTTTGGGACCGGCCGCTGGGCCCGTTCCAGGACGAATACGGCGCCGGCAGTTCGCCCGTGCTGGTCGGGGACCGGGTCGTGATCAACCAGGACCATGACACCGGCAGTTTCCTGGCCGCCTTCGACGCCGCCACGGGCCAGTTGATTTGGAAGACCGCCCGGCCGGACGCCGTGCGCAGCTATTCGACGCCGGCGCTTTGGACCCACAATGGTCACTCGGAGCTGTTGGTGGCCGGCGCCCTCGAGTTGGCCGCCTATGACCCGGCCGACGGCCGCCGGCTCTGGTGGATCAATGGCCTGGCCCGCATCGTCATCCCGACGCCGGTGCCGGCCGGAGAGCGGATTTACATGGCCTCCTGGGCCCCGGGCGGAGATACCGGGCGGCGCTTGGCGCTGGATGCGTGGCCCGCCGCGCTGGCCAAATGGGACAAGAACCATGATGGCAAACTCAGCAAGGCCGAGATCGGCGACCCCGAGGTGCTCGACCGGTTTTACCGGATGGACCTGGACCAGAACGGGGTTTTGGATGAGCAGGAATGGAACCGGCACGCCGAGGTCTTCCGGCGCGCGCAAAACGCGGTGCTGGCCTTGCAGCCTAGCACGGATCGCGGCGAACTGCCCGCCGGCGATGTGCTGTGGAAATACCAGCGGGGCATCCCCTACGTGGCCACCCCGTTGCTTGATCGCGGCATCCTCTGGATGGCCAAGGAAGGCGGGATCGTTACCCGGCTCGACGCCGCCGATGGCCGGGTGCTGTCCACGGAACGCGCGGCTGGGATCGGCAATTACTTCGCCTCCCCGGTGGCGGGCGGCGGCAAGGTCTATCTGGCCAGTGAACCCGGCGTGGTCAGCGTGGTGGCCGAGCAGCCGGACTGGAAGGTGATTTCGTCCCGGAATTTCCACGAACGCATCTACGCCACCCCGGTGATCGCGGGCGACCGGATCTATCTCCGCACCGAGCAGGCCCTGTATTGTTTTCGAGGACTCTAGATTCCTTCCGCCCACTTCCACTCCCTCGTTGGCGATCGATGGAGAAACGACCGCCAGGAGTCGTCGCGCAATTTTCCGCACGGTAGGGACGGCGCGCTGCGCCGTCCGCGCCGTGTCTGGCGGCGCAATGCCCGCCCGCTCGACCTGGGCGAGGACGCCGCAGCGCGGCGTCGCTACCCGGAGCCTTGCGACGAACCAAGCTGCAGAAACTTCCGTGATGATTCATGCCGCGCGGCTCAGCCGTGCAGCCGTTTCACGGCCCGGCCGGCGGCCTCCAGGTTCGCCAGGGTCATTTCCGAGTATTTACGCGAGAAGATCAGGCCGTCGGCCCCGGCCTGAAGACCCGCGGCGGTCGCCGCGTAGGTGTCGTCCGGCGCGGCCTGGCGACTCTTCCGGCCGGTGGGAATCCCGATGTCGATCCCGGGCAGAATCCGGCAGCGGCCTTGCGCGCCGGCCAGCGCGCGGCGGGTTTCGCGAAAGACGTAGTCGGGGGACAGGCCGGCCGCCGGCAGTTGGTCGAGCCCCGCCTCGTGCGCGTAGTTCAAGAGGTGATTGTTGAACTCGAGCAACTCGGCCGGCGGCACGTCGCGGAACACGGTCGAGCCGACATTGTGGATGAAGTGGGCATAGCGCTCGCCGCCGCAGTTGTTATACACCACGATCTTCAGAAAATCCGCCAGCCGGGCCAGCTCGGCATAGCTCCGCGTCGCCCGGAAAACCGGGTTGAACGAGTTGACGTGCTCGATGTGGAACCCGACTTGGAGGCCCTGGCGGACCGCCTTCACCGCGGCGTTGACCTCGGCCAGCACCTGGTGTTTGCCTTCGTCGAACAGCCGGTCCCAGAGGATGATTTCCGGGTAATCGACCAGCGTCCGCCAGAACTCGACGAAATAACCGTCGGTGGGGCGCTCGCCCGCCAGCGCGCCTTGCACGAACCGGTCGAGCTGCGCATAACCCGCGTGGGCGCGCTGGAAATTAATGCCGCGCTCGCGCGCCGCCTGCTGGTGGTGTTCGCAGAAGCACGTCACGCGCGAGGAAGCGATGTTCTGGGCGTGGCTGGCCCCGAGCGCGTTCAGGAGCGGCCCATTCCGCTCGTTGAAAAACAGGATGCCGTCGATGTCGTAGGAGCTGGCCAGGTCGGTCGCCAACGCCGTCCAGAACCCGCGCACGTCCGGATGAAACAGGCAGAGCGAACCGGCCTTCCGTCCGCGCAGGTCCACCTCCTGGAACTCCTGCACCCCCGGCAGGTCCGAGCGAAAGACGTCTTCGATCGAGCAATACAATTTCAGGCCGCGCCTTCTTGCCGCGGGCAACACGGTGGCCACGATGTCCAGATCGCCGTGATCCGGCGCGTGCAGCGCCTTCAACCTCGTATCCCGGTAAAACTCCGGATGCGGCGTGGCGTAATCCCCGCCGTGAAAGAAGCCCTGATCCGATTCACGGACGCCGTGATCGGGGAAGGGGAACCCTGGGATTTGTCGGCCGGCCAAACCGCGCCCGTACGTGAACGTGGTCAGGAAAATCGTGTTCACGGCACCGCGTTGCTGGAGGATTTCGAGCACCGTGTCGGTGCCTTCATCCACGAACGACACCGCCCCGACCTGGAGGCCGATCATTTTGGGGGTGGCGTCGGCGACGGCCGTGGTCTGGGAAAGGAGCGTCGGGGCGACGGCGACCGCCGCGGCTGCGCCGGCGCTGGCCTGGATGAACTGTCGGCGCGGGATGGGCTTCGGACGAGGTGTGGGTTTCACGCGGGTTTGATAACCCCATCGGTGCCGTCCGTCAGGCACGAAATTCAACCCTTCGGGCGGAGGTTCTTTTGGCTTGGCGCGCGGTCGCCCCTCGGCCACAGGTCCTCAAGGACACGCTCCCTCGTCGGTCCGCGCGCCTCGCTTATAGAGTCCTTGAGGGGAACAACACCGACCGCGAAGGAAACGCCAGAACCCGACTTGATGACAGCGAGTTCCACGGTTCACGGATTCTGGACGGATCTTCGCTCAATCCTCCCTTGCCCGCCCTGCCGGGTTGCGATAACTTCTCGGCACTATGGATACTGATGTGCCGGCGACTCCCGCCCCGCCGCCGCTAAGCGGCGCGGGCCAGCCGCCTCCCTTGATTGCCCCACCGGCCAAGCCACGACGCACGGGTCGGGGGTGGATGATCGTCTCGCTGGTTTTGCTGGTCCTGCTGGTGCTGAGTGTCGCCAGCAGTTTCGTGCATCGGGTGGACGGCCTGACTTTGAGACCCCGCGTGCTCCGGCACGGAGGCCGCCCCTTGCAGGAGAGCGTGCTCGAAGACAACGGTTCGGCGAATAAAATCGCCGTGGTGACCGTCGAGGGCGTGATCATGAGCGGGGCGATCGACCGGAGCGGACGCGACCTGGTCAGCTACATCAAAGACCAACTCGATATGGCCGCCGACGATCGGTCGGTTCGGGCGGTGATCTTGAAGGTGGACTCGCCGGGGGGCGAGGTGCTGGCGGCCGACGACATTAACCACGCGATCACCGATTTCCAGGAGCGCACCAAGAAACCGGTGGTGGCCGCCATGGGCGGACTGGCCGCGTCGGGCGGGTATTATATTTCCGTGCCGTGCCGCTGGATCGTCGCCAACGAACTGACCATCACCGGCAGCATCGGCGTGATCATGCACGGCTACAACTACCGGGGCCTGCTGGACAAGGTGGGCGTGCGGCCCATGGTCTTCAAGAGTGGCAAGTTCAAAGACATGCTCAGCGGCGAAAAGCCCGAAGACCAAATCCTGCCGGAGGAACGGGCCATGGTGCAGTCGCTGGTGGACCAGACCTTTCAGAAGTTCAAGCAGGTCGTGCAGGCGGGCCGGCAACAGGCCGATCTGGCCAACCGCTCCGGCAAGGACAAGGGCCGGCCCCTGGTGAAGAATTGGGCCGACTACGCGGACGGCCGGATTCTATCGGGTGAACAGGCCTACCGCTACGGTTTTGTGGATGAACTCGGCGATTTCGATGCCGCGGTGGACCGCACGGAGAAGTTGGCCCGCATTGGCGCGGCGAACCTGATCCAATACGAGCAGGTGTTTGACCTGAGCGATTTGTTCAGTTGGTTCGTCAAGAGCGACACGCCGGCGCTCAAGGTGGACTTGGGAGTCGAGTTGCCCAAGTTGCAGGCCGGCCGGCTCTATTTCCTGCTGCCCCTGGCGGTCCGCTAGATTCCTTGACCCCTACAATCGGTGCCGGGCCATCTTGGCGATCAACCGATCGTCCAGTTCCTTGGCCGGGTTGTAGCCGGAAGCCTTGAGCTTGGTCTGGAAGGCCGCCACCTCGACCAGCCGCGCCAGGTCGCGACCCGGCCGCACCGGGATGACAATGTGCGGGATGTTCACCCCGAGGATGCTGACAAATTCCTCCTCGATGCCGAGCCGATCCACGTCGGCCCCCTCGATCCAGGCCTTGAGCGTGACCACCAGATCGACGCGTTTCTCGGTCCGGATGCTTTTGACGCCGAACATGGCGGCGACGTTGATGATGCCGATGCCGCGAA
>JAGWYX010000302.1 GCA_018969165.1 Verrucomicrobiota bacterium | reverse complement strand
CCTCCAGGCTGGCTACCGCGACCTGATGCGACGCCTCTACGAACCCGGAGTCTATTATCGGCGAATCCGCACTTTTCTGGAGCACCACCGGCCGCGCGGGCCGGGTGGACGATTGTCCCGCGCGGATCTCCAGGCGTTCCTGAAGTCATTCTGGCTGCTCGGCGTCTGGCATCGGGGACGGCTGGCCTACTGGAGGTTCTTTGTCTCGACCATGCTCCGCCACCCTCGCCAGTTCCGCCAAGCGATCGAGCTGGCGATCATGGGATTCCATTTTCGCCGCGTCGCCGAACGGTTGTGATCCACCGGGGCAAGGATGACCGATCCTGTCCACCTCGAATTGCTCCCGCTGGGCCAAACCCTGACCGTCGAGCGTGGCGCCTCGTTGCAGGACGCCTTGTTCACCCAGGGCGTGGAATTCCCGTGTGGCGGACGCGGCCGCTGCAAGGGCTGCCGGATCAGGGTCCTGGCCGGCTCGCTGCCGGTGACCGCGGATGATCATCGGTTGTTGACGCCGGCACAGATTGCCGACGGCTGGCGGCTGGCCTGTCGAGCGCAAGCCAAAGGCGACTTGCGAATCGAACTGGCGCAATGGGAAGCCGCCATTCTGGCGGATGACTCGACGTTCGCCTTCCGCCCCGAGGACGGCCTGGGCATCGCCATCGATCTGGGGACCACGACGGTTGTCGCCCAATTGCTGGACCTGCGGACCGGGCACGTGCTGGCGGTGCAGACGGCGCTCAACCCGCAAGCCCAGCACGGCGCCGATGTGATGAGCCGCGTCGAGTTCGCCACCACCGGCGGCGGGCGGCGCATCCTGACGCAGTTGGCGCGCGACATGACGGGCCGGATGGTCGCCGACCTGTTCGCCGCGACCAACCGCGCCGCGCGCGAGTTGCGGAACGTGGTCGTGGTCGGTAACACGGTCATGCACCACCTCTTTTGCGACATCGACCTGGAGCCCCTCGCGCACCATCCCTTCGAGCCCGAGCGGGATGGCCTCGAGGTGTTCGCGGCCCAGGAACTGGGGTGGCACCTCGGCGGGTCGGCGACGGTGCGGTTCCTGCCGTGCCTGGGTGGTTTCGTGGGGAGCGATATCCTGGCGGGCGTGTTGGCATCACAATTGCACCAACGCGAATCACTGACGGCCCTGATCGATCTCGGCACGAATGGCGAGATCGTCGTCGGCAATCGCGCGCGGTTGCTCTGCGCCTCGACCGCCGCCGGCCCGGCGTTCGAGGGCGCGCGCATCTCGATGGGCATGCGCGCCGCGACCGGCGCCATCTCCGAGGTGCACCTCCGCGGAAGCGAGCTGCGCTGTCACGTGCTGGGGGGCGGGCCGCCGCGCGGCCTCTGCGGCAGCGGCCTGGTGGATGCCGCCGCCGCCGGACTGGAATTGCAGGCGATCTTGCCGAGCGGGCGCATCGCCGACGGGACACCGCTGCGGTTGGCATCGCCGGTGACCCTGGCCCAGGGCGACGTGCGGGAGTTGCAACTCGCCAAGGGCGCCATCGCCGCCGGTCTGCGCCTGTTGCTCCGACAATGGGGCGCCCGACCGGCGGACCTGACTTGCATCTATTTGGCGGGTGCGTTCGGCAACTACATCAACCGCGCCAGTGCGCGCCGCATCGGGTTGCTTGATTTTCCCCCAGAAAAAGTTCAACCCGCCGGCAATACCGCACTGCTCGGCGCGAAACTCGCGCTGTTCGGCTGGCACGAACAGAACGGCGCATTCAGCGAAATCCGGCGTCGAATCCGGCACGTCGCCCTCAATCTGGACCCCGAGTTCGAGGAGGTTTTCATCGACGAAATGCGGTTTCCAGCACACGCAAACCCGTGAAGCCTCGAGACCAAGAACTCGCCAGGCCCACGTAGCGGGTGAGCCGACGTCAGTCGGCTCCGATTGGCCGCAGGCCAAGCGGCAGCTCGGCCCTTCCGGGGGACGGTTCTTGGGGAGCCGCGACGTTTTGGACGCGCATTGGGACCATGAACCGCTCGCGATCGGACCGCGGCTTGTCCCAAGCCGCAGCGCGTGCCGGGCCGCCGCGGGTTGAGGACAACCCGCGGTCCGGTCAATGGAAAGCTCCCACGGTCCCTCGACCGTGCATTGGGGCCATGAACTCGGCCCTAGCGCGGAGCGGTTCACGGGCAGAACACCGGTTTCAAACGCACGAACAACCGGAGCCACTCGCGATACATGCCTTGAGCGAGGGTGAGCTTGCCGGCCCGCTCGAGGGCGTCGTATTCGGTCGGCGTGCGGCCGTCGTAGTGGCCTATCCAACCGCAGGCAAACCCGCGCGACGCCAGCAGGAACTGCTCCAATTCGGCCCCGCTGCAACTCAAGGGAAAGGTCTCCTCGATCACCACCGGTTTGCCCACTGCAAAGTGGCGCAAACATTCCAAGGCTTCGTCGGGCTTCTTGGAGTCCGGGTAAATGTGCACGCTGAGGAAGTCGAGTTCCGGGCCCACCTTTTCCGGCAGGAACCCCGAGAGGAATTCCCAGTCCCGCGACCAGGGCAGCAGACCGACGGTAATCAACGCCGCCCGGTCGTGCTGCCGGATTGCCGCCGTCAGGCCCCGGATCCATTGGACCGGGATGTCTTCGCGTTTACGACCCGTCGGGTCGAGCGCGATGAATTGGAGGAAATCGTAACCGCCGAGCCGGCTGCCCGATCCCCACTGACCCGGCTTCCGCGGTCCGCCGGGCGAGAGCGGTTCGTTGATGAGGTCATAGCAGAACACCACCGGGTGGGAGGCGCCGGCTTGCGCGATCGCCGACCAGAACTTGGCCTGGGCCGCCCAGCGCGCCGGCTCGTCCATCACATCGTACCACTTGGGCACGTCGGTGGAGCGGTAGCAGGCCAAGCCCGTGACGTCGAGGTAAAGTCCGGTCTTCTCGGCCAGGCGCAATAGCCGGGCAAATTGCCGAAGGGCGGCCGGATCGGGCTGGTTGGGACCGCGCATGAACTTGCCGAACTGCAGGTGCACGCGCGCCACATTTGCGCCCAGGGCTTTCATCTTCTTGAAATCCGCGGCGAAGGTGGCCCAATCGGTGTCCCAGAAATCCTCCATCAATCGTCCGGCATTTCCGTAATTCAATCCCCAGGGATGGAACGGGCGCCTGGAATTGGCGGTGAGGAACCTGCGGCCGTCGGCCGACACGACGATCCGCTCGATTCCCGCGTTTGGGGCGGGAGCGGCTGGCGGGGTAATCTCGCCGCCGCCCATCACGACACCGGCCAGGAGCAGCACACACCATCTCATTGAGTCGGGAGTCTAACCGGACGCTGGCCGCGGATGCCAGCGGGATTGCCAGGCCGGGGCGCTTCAGACCGAATGAACCACTAATGAATGCGGATGGACACGAAGCCGAAAACCGGGGAGGTCGAGGATCGCGGTCAATCCCGCCCAAGTTGATGGCCACGGGTGGCTGCTTTTTTACAGGCTGGCAAATTTGTGGATGCAATTGGAGGTTCGCTAACACTTCCTGCCTCGGCGGAGGTAGTCGGGGCGAGTGGCAGGCGATTTGCTTCTCCGATCCCGGCGGCCGCCTTTCCCACCATTCGCGGTCCTGTCCCAGGCCCGCGGCGAAGGCTCGGGCGGGCGGAACGTTTGGAATGGCCGGCAGGAACGTCACCGGTTTGTTGCTGGTCGGGAGCCGGGGATACGCGGCAGATTCAACGCGATGAAGAGCGGTTTTCTGATCGACATGGACGGCGTCATTTACCGGGAGAATCATTTGATTCCCGGGGCGGGGGATTTTGTGCAGGCGCTGCTGGCTACGGGAACGCCGTTCCTGTTCCTGACCAACAACTCGGCGCCGACGCCCGAGGACCTGGCGGTGCGGATGCGGCACCTTGGCATCCCTGGGTTCTCGGCGCGTCACTTTTACACGTCGGCCCTGAATGCGGCGGACTTCCTGAGCGAGACCGACCCGGATTGCACGGTGTATGTGATCGGCGAGGGCGGTCTGCTCGCGGCCCTCCACGAACGCAAGATCGCCAATGACGCCATCCAACCCCGCTACGTGGTCGTTGGTGAGGGCGCCACGACGATGGAGAAACTGGCCAAGGCCCACGAGTGCATCGAGGCCGGCGCCAGGCTGCTGGCGACCAATCCCGACAACTGGTGTCCCGTGTCCAGCGCCAAGACTCGGCCCGGGGCCGGCGCCACGGCGGCCTATCTGGAGGCCAGCACCGGCCAGCGCGCCTACTATGTCGGTAAACCCAATGGATACATGTTCCACCGCGCGCGGCGCAAGCTGGTTGAACTGGCGCTGGGCGAACTCGAACAGGTTGTGATGATCGGCGACACCATGGAGACGGACATTCGCGGCGCGGTCGAAGCCGGGCTGCATTCGTTTCTGGTCCTGAGCGGTTCGACCCGCCTGGAGACGGTGGGAGACTACGTTTATCAGCCGACCCGTGTCCTGCAGAGCATCGCCGATCTCACGACTGAAGTCCTCACGGGCCAGGCGTCCGATCGCCTCGACAGCCCGGCCTTTACCCACGGCGGTTCCCACGCCCATCGACCCGGGCTGCGACATCAGACCGACCGCTTTACTTTCCACAAGCCGCGTCCGCGACCGGCGATGACGAAATAGCTCTGGACCGGCGCGCCTCCGGTGGCGGAACGATGGGGGTATGGAGTCGCGCGGGCGGGATGCGCGGCGGACGGAGTTTGATTGTTTGTCGCGGGAACGCATGTTAGCTTGCGGCGGTGAATGGTCTGACGCTTTCCTTGCTGGCCGCGCTGTTGGCGACGAATCCGCCCCTCGCGGTGAGCAACCTCGTTGCCCAGCAAACCGGGGTTCACCTGAATATTACCAATCCGAATGACCCCGTCGAACGCGAATATAGCAAGCTGATCGAGGACGATGACGCGGCGCTGGCCGAGGCGGAGCGTTGGATGCACGAGAATGACGCGTTGGCGGCCAAAGGGGGCGGGGTGCCGCAGACCACCCTGGGCCTGCGCATCGAGCAACGTCTCAAACCCATCCGGGCCGAGTACGAGGATTTTCTGCGCCGGCATCCGAACCATGTGAAGGCGCGATTGGCGTTCGGGAGTTTCCTGGAGGAGACGCACGACGAGGAAGGGGCGGTGGCGCAATGGGAGAAGGCGCGCGAGCTGGATCCGAAGGACCCGGCGGCCTGGAACAACCTGGCCAACTATTACGGTCACCGCGGCCCGGTCACCAATGCATTCGTCTATTACCAGAAGGCCATCGAGATCGACTCCAACGAGCCGGTCTATCTCCAGAACCTGGCGACCACCGTATTCCTGTTCCGCAAGGATGCCGAGGCTTTTTACCACCTCGGCGAGCAGCAGGTTTTCGATCGGGCGCTGGAGCTTTACACTCAGGCATTGAAGCTCAAGCCGCACAGTTTCGTCCTGGCCTCCGACCTGGCGGAGACCTACTACGGCATCAAGCCAACCCGGTTCGCCGATGCATTCCGAGCCTGGGAATACGCCTTGAAGATCGCCAGCAACGACATCGAGCGCGAGGGGGCGCGGATACACCTGGCCCGCTTCAAAACCATGGAAGGCAAGTTCGACGACGCTCGGCGGCAACTCAACACGGTGACCAACGTGCTCTACGCCGAATTGAAACGGCGCATGCTCACGAATATCGATCTCCGGGAGAAACGCGCCGCGGGAACCAACGCCCCGGCCGCGCCGCCAGCCTTACCGCCCCCCGCGGGACCACGGCTTCCCGCCGTGCCGTCTCGGTAGGGCGAC
>JAGWYX010000301.1 GCA_018969165.1 Verrucomicrobiota bacterium | reverse complement strand
AGCTACCCGTTCCAAGGCTTTCGCCCGTTCTTCTGCCAGATCGAAGCCGTCGAAACCGCCATCTGGCTCACCGAGGTCGCTCCGCACCAGGCCGAGCGCGGCAAGAAGTTTCTCGATTATCTCAAAGCCGCCAACGAACAGGCCAACCCGGAACTGTTCCGCGTCGCACTCAAGCTCGCCACCGGCGCCGGCAAAACGACCGTCATCGCCATGCTCATCGCCTGGCAAACGATCAACGCCATCCGCCGCCCGGGCAGCAAAACGTTCACTCGTGGTTTCCTCGTCTGCACGCCCGGCATTACGATCCGCGATCGTCTCCGCGTACTGCTTCCGAGCGACCCGGACAATTATTACGAACACCACGAGCTGGTTCCCGCCGACCTGCTCGGCGAAATCAAGCGTGCCAAAGTCGTTATCACGAATTACCACGCCTTCAAGCTGCGCGAGCGCATCGAACTCTCCAAAGTCGGACGCTCGCTGCTCAAGGGTCGCGGCCCTGACCTGCAGACCACCGAGAGCGAAGGCCAGATGCTCCAACGCGTGATGCCCGACCTCATGGGGACGAAAAGCATCCTGGTCATCAATGACGAAGCCCATCATTGCTACCGCCACAAAGTCACGCCGGCCGGGGCGGACGAGGATGAGGACGTCGAAACCGAGCAAAAGGAGGAGGCCGAGAAAAACAGTGAAGCCGCCCGCCTTTGGATCTCCGGCATCGAAGCCGTAAAACGCAAACTCGACGTCCGCACCATATTCGACCTGTCCGCCACGCCCTTTTTCCTGCGCGGCTCCGGTTATCCCAGTATTTCCACGCCTCGTCAATGAAGTAGGCCACCCCACCGTTGTCCAAAGCCAGCTTGGTGTCGAAACCGACAATTTTCCCGCCTTCATCCCGCTCGACATCCGCCGGGCCCAGCAGCGGCGAACGGTAACGGTAGAATTCCGGCACTTGGTTTTCCTTGAGCAGCAAAAGCCGCGAGTCCAGGTCGAACGTCTGGCCGTAGCTCTGCTGCAAATACTGGCGCAAGCCGATCTCAGGCTTGGGTTTCTTGCCCTTGCCCATCGGCCGCACCCACGGTTCGATCATGATGGGCAGATTCGTCACGATGCACCGGTCACCGTTCACCAGTTCATCGATCACGCGCACCACGGCGTTGTATGACTTGCCCCCGCCGGGGTTCCCGAGCAGAAATCGAACGCTCATAACCAATCCTCTGAAATTACTGTCCACACGACGGCAGCCACGACCATCGCCCAACACAGAAATCGGACCTCGCTCCAATTCATCAGAACTCCAACAGCGCCTTCGTGGCACCCAGGATCGCCGCCAGGAGACACAGCGACTGGCGACGGTGCAGCTCACCCGCCACGAACACGAACGCGGACGACATCGAGGCGAACTCGATCCGTTGGCGATTGGCTCCCGTCCCGTAAACGACCCGGATCACGTCGAGGCCTCCGGTTTGCCGAGCGACCGGTAGATGCGGTAGATCAGGCCCAGGCCCAGGAAGGCGCTGCAGCTTCCGCACCGGACTGCCCACGGCCTGCGCAGCTTCTATGTCACGAAGCGACGCAGCGACGGCGCACCCGACGTGCAGATCGCCGCCGAGATCGGGGACAAGACGGTTGACCTGATCCGGCAGACCTACGGCGACCGTCCGGCAAACTGGACTGGAGGCAAAGCTATGCTCTGGGTGCCCGAGACGAACCCGCCTGCGTGGGCAAAGTGGACTGCGCGGGAAAACGCCTCCCTGCTATCGTCGTCGTAACCCATTGGTAATCTGGTGCGTCGGGAGGGACTCGAACCCCCAACATTCTGATCCGAAGTTCTTCGCTTGACTGTCCACAACTTTTCACTTAAGTTCACTTCCGCTCAATGAATTCGGGCCTTTTAACCAATAAACACAGGCATTCTGCGCAGCCATGAAAGGACACATGCGAACAGTTCAGAACAGCCAAAACCGGACAGAAACCGGACAGACAACCGGACAGACAACCCCGCCCGCCGCAACCCGCAGGAAAACCAAACTCCCCAAGACACACCAGGATTGCTGGCTGAGCCGGCTCCGCAAGCGCACCTACCGCGCCCGCGACGGCAAGACCGACATCGAAATCCCGACGTGGCAAGTCCGACTCTTTCACGCCGGCAGGGAAGGTTGGTTCAACACCGACACGGCGAACCAAACGGCTGCCGCTGTCAGGGCGCGCGACGCCTTCCTGTTCCTCAAAGCCAACGGCTGGGACGCCATGCTCGCCAAGTTCAAGCCCGACTCCGCCGCCGCGCCCCGGCTCAATTTGACCGTCGGCGAGTATCTCCGCGCCGTGAAGGACACGAGCTATCTGCGGTTGCGCACCTTCCTGAACTACCAAAACTGCCTGCGCACCATCGTCAGCGAAGCCTTCGGCGTGAAAGGCGACGCATCCAGATTCGATTACCGGCAGGGTGGGAACCAGAAATGGCTCGAAAAGATCGACAGCATCCGTTTGGAGCGCGTGACGCCCGCCCGCGTCGGCGAGTGGCAGCAACGGCGCGTGAAAGCGGCGGGGCATTCTCCCGTGGCGATTGCTCCCGCCAAGCGCACGGCCAACAGTTACGTCCGTTGCGCCCGCTCCCTGTTCAGCCGGGAAATCCGCAAGCGACTGAAAGGAGTGCAACTCCCTTCGCCGCTGCCTTTCGACGGGGTGGAACTGTTCGATTCCGGCAGCATGAAATACGTCTCCAAGGTGGACGTTCAGACGCTCATTGCCGCTGCCCGGAGCGAGCTGAAGGAGGCGGAGCCGGAAGTTTACAAGGCGTTTCTGCTCGGCTTGTTCGCCGGGATGCGCCGGGCCGAAATTGACTTGGCCGAGTGGCGCATGGTGGACTGGCGCAACGGCGTCCTGAAGTTGGAGGAAACCGAGTGGCTGCATCTGAAGACCCAAGACAGCGCCGGGGAAATCACGGTGGACGCGGAAGTATTGGCCGAGTTGCGCGAATTCATGCCGGCCAGCCAATCGCCCTTCATCATCGCCAGCGAGCGCCCGCCGCGCAACGACTCACCCCGGGCATACTACCGCTGCGCCCCCGTCTTCGGTCGGCTGAACGAGTGGCTTCGTTCCAAAGGCGTGAAGGCCAACAAACCGTTGCACGAAATGCGGAAGGAAATCGGCGCTTTGATCGCGACCGAACACGGCATCTACGCGGCGAGCCGGTTTCTCCGGCATTCGGACATCACGACCACGGCGAGGCACTACGCCGACCACAAAGCGCGAATCTCGGTCGGCTTGGGGAAATTGCTGGACATAGAAATCAAACCCGCCGGCGGAACTGCGCAGGCGAGCGCGTGAGCCATGTAACGGCACAACCTACCGCGCGCCCGGCGGCCTTTGGTGGGTCAGAAACATAGTCCTGGTCCGTTGAAAACGCGCTAATAACAGACTTCAAGAATCGAAGCCGCCAACTGCCGAACACCGCCTCCCCGCCGGCGCCACCGACAGCTTCACGTCGTCAGACGTGGTGCTGCGAATCCCGCGGCTTTCAAGTCTTGACGATTGAAACGCTTCCATCGCGGCTCACATGCGCCCGCGAAAGGTGGCGAAACCGTTGCGCACAATCTCCTCATCGCGGGCAATGCCTTGACGAAAATCTGGCCGATCTCCGCCCCGCTCAAATCGCCTCGCGCCGTCAGCACGAAGGCGCGGACTTTGGCGGTCACCAGCGCGTCCGTCTCGACTGCTCGATAACGGAGATGCTTGTCTTTGGTCAACACGACCCAGCCGCGCTTGCCCGCTTCCGCGAGCCACGTTCGGTCTTGTGCGTCCTGCGGGAAATAATCGTCGTGAAGCTCGACTTGCGCACCAGCGGCGCGGAGGGCGTCGGGAATGACACGGCGGCCGAGGGAACGGTCAACGAAAAAGACCAGTGCCTCAGGCGGCGAGGGCAAGTTCAACCCGGACGGCCTCTTCGACGTGTCCCCGCTCGCAGTCATAATCCTGGGCCAGTTCGTCAATGGATTCGCCCGCCTTGTAACGTTCCGCGACGATGCTCGTCGCAATGCCCCTCCGCGCTATCGCGGGGCGACCGAAGGAAACATAGGGGTCAATGACGATGATCTTCGGCTCATCAGCCTCCCGCTTGCGGGTGAATGGATAGAGGCGGACGGCCAGCCCCCCCGTGTCGTGCTCCACGCGGCGCAAGTGGGCGGCGAGCATTTCCTTCATGGCCAACTGGCCCGCCTGCGAAACCGCGATCAGCTTCTCGAACTGGGAGAGGAACAAATCCACGCCATCGGTTTGAAACTTGTGGTCCGCCAGCGGATGCGGGATGCGAAAATGCCGGTTCACGTAGTCGAGCGCGGCGCGAACCTTGGGCAACGGAATGTCGTGCTCGCGGCGAATGGCGTCCAGGATATGCGCTTCCACCAAATTGACGAACGATAGCGAAGCTAGGTTCGAGTCGGGGAGTTCGATCAACGGCTTGAAAAACCGCCGGCCACGTCCGGTCGGGTAATAGCGGCCACGCACCCACGAGCGCAACGTCGCCACGGGGATGCGCAGGTAATGCCCCGCCTCGCCGATGCTGTAGGCGGGCATTTCACGCGGATCGTTGGACTTCATCTGGCTCATGTGCGGTTTGAACGGCGTTCTGCTTTCTATCGTGCTTGCGTGAACATACGCGCTGCGCCGATCGCGGGAAAGATTGATCCCACTCCGGGACAAAGGCAAGGCTGCGATTGGCGGCTGGCCGGCGCCCCCGGCGCAAGCGAACAAATTGCTGACAGTGGGCGAGGATTCCGCTACTCTCGGTGCGTCAGAGAAATCAAAACGACCAGAAACTTTATACAAAACTCAATTCGCGCCGCCTCGGCTGCTGTCCCTTACGAATCGGGCAAATTCGACTCCATGCGACGCGCTGTAAGACACGCCCACGCGGGCGTGGCCGAAAGCGTTCCATGAGGGGCAAGCCCGTGCCTGAGAGGGAGCGTGACTAGGTCGCGCCCAATTGCTTTTCAAAGCGAGCTTCGTGAATCAACCAACCAAAGAAAGGAGCAGACATCATGGAGAATGAAGCAGCCAACGTCAGCCAGCCGGGAAAGATCGCGTTTCTGGGATACATGGAATTGGACAGCGGTGCGTCGTATCGCGGTGCGATTCTCATCACCGACGATTGGGGCAAGCCGCTTGAGTTTCGTTGCACCGCTCCGGTGAAACCGAATGCCGTGCAGCGAACGCTCTACGGTCAGACCTTGTTGCCACATGTTCTCGTCGAATTGATTGGTGAACCTCTCCTCCGCGCCGTCCAAGAGCGCCCCGAAATTATCATCATTCAAGAGAATCTATTTTTCGACCTGCGACACAAGACCGACACGCCGGTTGTGCGCCTCCGACGACAAGGGGCGGATGTGAAGTTAAGCAGCGACGGAGCAGAAAAAGCCAAGCCGCTAGTTATGGCTTCGGAGTCTGGCAAGTTTGATGCAATCGTCATGGAGGCACATTGGCAATTCGCTGGCGATATGGATTACTCGCGAGAAAAGTTGCGAGAATTGTTCGGTAGATGGGATTTGGTTGAACCGTTCGAGCGGCTCAACAAAGGCTTGGAATACGTGCATCAGCAGAAGGTTTTGGCGAGTTAGCGTGTCCATTGTTACCACCATCTTTCGACGCGTTCATTACGGCCTTGCGAAAGTGGTCGCGCCGGTATCGCCTGCTCGCAATGCTGGAGTTGAAGTCCCGCATCTCGCGCCGCCGACTTTAAGCTTTCTCGAATCATCCGAAT
>JAGWYX010000300.1 GCA_018969165.1 Verrucomicrobiota bacterium | reverse complement strand
GACGAAATCACCGACGGCATGGACGAAGGAATGTTCGTAGCCGATGATGTGTCCGGGCGGCCACCATTGGCCGACGTAGGGGTGGATTTTGCCGGGCTGAGTCACCAGGATATCGCGAAAACCCTGCCGGTCTTCCGGTTGAGTGTGGTCGTAGTACTGGAGACGGTTGAGGTCCTCGAGGTCAAAGGCCAAACTGCCCTTGGAACCGTTGATCTCGAAGGTGATCTGGTTCTTCCGGCCCAGGGCGAACCGGGTGGCCTCCAGGCTGGCGATCGCCCCGTTCTTAAACCGCCCCATGAACAGCGCCGTGTCGTCCACCGTCACTTTGCCCATCTTCTTGCCGGTGCCGCTGACGGTGAGCCCTTCCTTTTTGGCGTCCTTCTCGAGCAGGGGCCGCTCCTTGATGAAGGTGTGCATCAGGCCGCAGACCTCGGCGAACTCGCCAATGAGGTAGCGACCCAGGTCGATGATGTGCGCGTTGATGTCGCCGTGGGCGCCGCTGCCGCTGAGCTTCTTTTGCAGCCGCCATACCAGTGGAAAGTTCGGGTCGGTGATCCAGTCCTGGGCGTAGCGGGCCCGGTAATGGTAGAGGGTTCCCAGGGTCCCCTCCTGGATCATCTTGCGCGCCTGCGCCACCGCCGGCACGCGGCGGTAGTTCTGGTTGACCATGTGGATGACCTTGGCCTTCTTCGCCGCGGCGAGCATGGCGGCGCATTCCTTGACATTCAGGGCCAGTGGCTTTTCACAGAGGATGTGTTTGCCGGCCGCGGCGGCGGCAATCGCGATCTCGGCATGCACGTGGTTCGGCGCGACGATATCGACAATGTCAATCTCCGGGGAAGCAACCACTTCCCGCCAATCGATCGATCCGCGTTCCCAACCCCACTTGGCGATGGCGGCCGGGAGCACGGTGGCCGCCTCTTCTTTGCACCCGACAATGGTGTGCAGGCGGACATCCGCCTTGAGAGGGGAGAAATGGGTGGCTTGCCGCCAGGCGTTGGAATGGGCCTTGCCCATAAAGCCGCAACCGATCAGGGCCACATTGAATGTCTTTCGGGATTCGCTCATATCATTTAAAGTAGGTGTTGAATTAGCCTTCGCTGACTTTATAGTTACCTTCGGTTTTCAAGTCAACGGATGACTTGGAACTATCGGACCCAGGCGCGCCTGGCGACGCCGGGCTGCGTCCAGCCGTTTGATATGCATATTCACCTCTTGAAATCGAAACTGCATCGGGCTCAGGTCACCGCGGCCTGTCTCGATTACGAAGGCAGTCTGACCATCGCGGAAGACCTCATGGAGCAAGCCGGGCTGCGTCCCTACGAACGCATCCTGTGCAGCAACCTCGCCAACGGGCAGCGGTTCGAAACCTACGCCATCCTCGGCCCCCGCGGTTCCGGCGCCATCGAACTCAACGGCGCCGCCGCCTACCGTGGCAAGGTGGGTGACCGCCTCACCATCATGAGCTTCGCCCTGGTCGAGACCACGGCCGCCGCCGAATGGAAACCGCGCATCCTGGTGCTGGGCCCAAGCAACACGATCGTTAGCGAACGCGGCATTTAACGTATGACCTACACCGTCGGCGATATCGCCACCTTGCTTCAGGGGCAGGTCGCCGGTGATCCTGCGGCCGTGCTCACCGGTTTTGCTCCCGCCACCTCCGCCAAGGCCGGCGACCTGACCTTCGCGGAGAACGACGCCTACTTCGCTCGCGCGGAACAATCCGAGGCCGCGGCCGTCCTGGTCGATGGCCCGTTTACCTCCACCCGCAAGAGCCTGATCCGGGTCGCCAACGTGCGCCTCGCTTACGCCAAGGTACTGCCGGTCTTCTTCCCCGAACCGCCTTTCCCGCCTGGCCGGCACCCGACCGCGATTGTCGCCGAGTCTGCCCAAATCGATCCCTCCGCCCATATCGGTCCCTATTGCGTCATCGGCGCCCAGGCCCGCCTGGGCGCCCGTACCGTCCTCCAGGGAGGCGACTTCATCGGCGATGGCTGTCAACTGGGTGAGGACGTCCGCCTGTTCCCGCAGGTCACCCTCTACCCGCGCGTGCAAATCGGGCACCGGGTTCGCATCCATTCCGGCACCGTCGTGGGTTCCGACGGCTTCGGCTACGTGCCGGACCAGGGGCAGCATCGGAAGGTGCTCCAGCTCGGCCAGGTGATCATCCAGGACGACGTCGAAATCGGCGCCAACGTCGCCATCGACCGCGGGGCCTTGGGGCCGACCGTCATCGGCCGCGGCACCAAAATCGACAACCTGGTACAGATCGCCCATAACGTCCTGCTGGGCGAGCATTGCTTGATCGTCGCCCAAGTCGGAATCGCCGGCAGCACCAAACTCGGAAACCACGTCACCTTGGCGGGGCAGGTGGGCATCGCCGGCCACCTCAAACTCGGCAACCATGTCACCGTCGCCGCCCAGTCCGGCGTCATGAACTCCATCCCGGATGGCGAAAAGTGGTTCGGCGCGCCCGCGCAACCCGACCGCAGAATGAAACGCCAGTTGATTGCCTTGCAGCAGTTGCCGGATATCATCCGCCGCTTGAATCAGCCGCCCTCGTCACAGCCCCCGGCCTCGCCACCCGTCGCGCCCGCCCAGACCTGAGGCCTGGCCCGGTCCGACGTCCGAGCCAAAGCTCCGCGCCACGTCCAACGATTGCATGGCCAGGAACCTTGACGGTGTAGTCTTAAGTGGATACAGATCAACTGGATGCGCGCGAACTGATGGGCCGGCCAGCAAGGAGGCCAAACCCGGCGGGGCAGAGGGTGGCCGCAGGCCGATCCCCCCGTTCCACAGGCAGCGCACTTGTTTAAAAAAAAATCAAATATGCTCTTGACTTGCTGATGCAAAAAACGTAAAACCGCACCCAAGTTTGAAACCTGCGAGCTGAACAACAAAAGAAACGGACAAGGATTTATGACAACGATCAAACCGAACCTTAGTCAAGTCGTAGTTGCCCTGGTGGGGGCGTTGGCCTTGAGTGCAACGGTGGCCCAGGCGCAGCAGACTGCGGTCATCTATAACAACACCAGCAACAATTCCGGCGCTTATCTCTCCCCGAATACCCTGATTGGGGGCAGTTGGACTACCGAGTACGGCAACCAGCTTAACCTGGGAATCGCGCCCAATGGGGGGAGTTGGCAGATCACCGATTTCAAACTCCAATACTTCCTCAAGAGCGGGAGCGGCGACGAGACGTTGGACCTGCGCGTGTATGCCAATGACGGCACCGGCGGGACGCCCGGCTCTCTGCTCTACAACAGCACCTCAGTACCGATCATCAGCGCCAATAGCGGTGTGGTGGATGTCAGCGGCGTCAACGTGTCGGTGCCTAGCTCGTTTACTTGGACGGTTTCATTCGGTGGCGTCCATAGTAGCGGCACCGGGGCCGAGACCAACGAAGTGGCAGGGCTGTGGCTCTATGGGCCTCCGACGACTGGTAGTGCCTTCAATGACGTGTGGGTCAATAACAACGGCACGTGGGGCCTGCAGAACCTCGGCGGCGGCACGACCACCTTTGCGGCGCAGATTACCGCCGTTCCTGAACCCACCGTTCTCCAATTCGGCATGGTCGCCGGGTTAGCCGGCTTGGGCATGCTCGGCCTTCGCCGTCGGACTGCCTGATTCCTTCGGTTTCTTTTATCGCAGAAAAAGCGCGAGGTGACTCGCGCTTTTTTGTTGTACGGCAGGATGCGGAAGCTCACTGGACGCGCAAATCTGCCTCGGCTCGGCCAGCACCCACCGCTCTCGACTCAAGCGCCGGTACCCGATCGCCACCAGCGCTCCCAACCGTCCCCGCGGGCCGGTCGTGAACGCGGGCGAATATCCACGTACAGCAAACACTCGGCGTCGTGCCCGTAGGGCCCGGTGACGACCGCCTCCCCGTCTGGATTGACTGCCAGCGAACAGCCGATGCACTTGCGCCCCGTCCATGGCCCGCGTCGAATCCAGCCCACGTTGCTGACGCCGATGATCCACATCTGGAAATCGCGCGCGACCGGCTGGTAGTTGTCCAACCAGAGTTGGCCGTAAGGCTGCGCTCGATGGTCGTGGTGAGCCGGCACCGCCCAGCTTGACGGTGACAGGATGACATCGGCACCCATCCGGCCCAGCGTGCGGCTGATCACCTGCCCGCGCGCAAACGCGTCCGCGCAAATCATCACGCCGAACGTGCCCAACGGTGTCCGCGCGACCTGGAGACGGTCGCCCAGCGCGTACAAATCCTGCGCAATTTCCAACTCGTTCAGCTTCCGGTGATGCACCCGCACCGCGCCGACTGGGTCGATCAGGACTGCCGCGTTGAAAATCCGTCCCTCAACCCGCTCGATCAGCCCGCCGCAAATCCAAATCCGGTGTCGTTCGGCGGCGGCCCGGAGCGTCACGCACGCGTTACCGTCCGGGATGGCGTCGGCGTGCGTGCGCGCCGAGGGATCCGTCCAACCCAACGGCAGCGCCTCGGGCAACACCGCCACCGTCGCCCCGTGACTCGCCGCTTCGGCGACCAGCGCGACGGCATGTTCGAGATTCTCCGCGAGCGCACCCGGCTCGATGCGCATTTGGATCATCGCCAATTTGAAAGTGCCGACCGGTTCTTCGGGCGGGGCTGGCCCCGGCGCCGGCACAGGTCGTCGCGTCCAAGGCTTGCGAGGTAAGCGGGTAGCCACAGGCTGGGAGATTCAAGTCATCGGCATTCGAGGTTCCAGCGTACTTCGCGCGGCGGTTGCCACTGTCAGGGTAACGACGACGCCGATCAGGGTGTACCACGGCCAGGCGATTTCGTCTTTCCATGCGGTGTCGATCACGATCATCACCGCCAATGAGCTGGCCATGCCGATCACCACCGGCGCCGACCGCCCGCGCCTGGCCCAGACGGCGAGCAATAGCCCGCCGAGCAACCCGCCACTCGTCAGGCCCCGCAGCGAAAACGCGGTGTTGAGCACAAACTCGACTTGGCGGCTCAAATCGGCCACCACCACCAGCGCCACCGCCCAGCCCACGGTCGAATACTTGCTGAATCGCAAATAAAAATCCTCGCTCCGTCCGCCCATGCCCCACGCCTTGAAGAAATCCATCGTCGAGACCGACGCCAGGGCCGACAGCGCCGAGCTGACCGACGACATGGCCGCGGACAGGATCGCAACGATCAAAAATCCTCTTACCGGACTGGGGACGGCCGTCAGGATGAAAATCGGAAACACGTAGTCGTTGCGCCCGATGCCCGGTCGGATTTGCGGCATCGGCATGGCCATCGGGACTTGTTGATAATAGACCCAGAGCATCGCCCCCGCCAGCAGGAAGACCAGGAACAACGGGAAGATCAGCCCCGCACTCAGCATCAGCGCCTTCCGGCCGTCGCCGACATCCCTGCACGTCAGCACTCGTTGCACGATCAATTGCTCGGCTCCGTGCGAGCACAACACCTGCACCGTCGCCCCGATCAACCCCATCCACAGGTTGAACGGCATGGCCCAGGAAAAATGCAGGTTCAACCAGTGCAGTTTCCCGGCGCGCGCGGCCATCCCGAATGCTTCCACGAAACCGCCATCGAACAACTGGGGAATGTAGCAGACCGTGAACACCCCGCCGGCCGCGAAGAGCAGGAACTGCACCGCGTCGGTCCAGATCACCGCCTTGATCCCGCCCACGTACGTATAAACCAGCGATACCCCGACGAAGAGCAGAATCGCCGACAGGAGGCTCATGCCCAGCAGTAATTGAAGCGGAATGCAGGCGACATAGACCCGCACGCCCGCC
>JAGWYX010000299.1 GCA_018969165.1 Verrucomicrobiota bacterium | reverse complement strand
CAGGGTGAACTGCCGCGTCGTGGAGAGCGACGGCGCCATGACCTGCCAGATGGCCGAGCTCTTGGTGGTGCCCCCTTGGGAAGCGACCAGGTGCAGGCTCGCGTTGCCCGAGTGCGCCACGTTGGTCGTGATCCCCGACCCGGCCAGGTTGGCCGAGATGGTCCAGTCGTTGGTGACGAGCGGCGATTCAAACCCGCCGTTGCGAATCAGATTCACCCCGACTCCCGGCACGGTGCCGACCACCAACTGGAGATCGTCGATATACCCCTCGCCCGGACCGATCAGGTAGAGGTAAAGGGTCGAGGAGGAGGCGTAACCGGTGGCGGTGACGTACCGCCAGCCCGAGTTCGTCGGTTCCGAGTCGATGTCGAGGTTTTCCTGGATCTGTTCCGGGGCCAGTTGCTCGTCAATGTAAGCCTGCGGGCCCATTGCCTTGACCCGGTCCAGCTCGTCGGGGGTTGGGCCATAGGCCAGCCGGTTCAGGACGGTCGCCGTGAGGAGGTCGTTCGTGTCCATCGGCACCACCCCCAGCTTGAAGAAGCCAACCCCGTTGGTCCACGGCCCGGTCCAGCCGAAGCCGGCGATCGCCCCCGAGGCGTCGGGCAGGAAGGGTTGGTCCAGGCCGCCGGCCTGGAACAACTGGTATTGCTGCGCGGCCGGGTAGGGAGTCCATTGGAGCATCTGCTGGCCGCCGCCGACCGAATAATTGGTGATGGCCGGCGGGGGGTCCGCGGCGGCGCCCCGTTGGCCTGGCAGCGCCAGCAAGCCGACGGCCAGAACGGCCGTCGCCGGCCCGAATCGCGCGCGCCAACCGGCGCGCACGCCGCTCGAAATCGCGAAACACAGCATGGCAATCGGATTCAAGCACAATTTATGCCGATCAGAGCTGAATTTAATAATTGGTCGCGGGGTTTTTACCTCCCGCGCGGCAAGGGGGAAGTTCGGCGCGCCCGGGTCCAGCCGGGGGGGGCGGCCGGGGGGTGTCGAGGAGCTACAGCAACCGGGGTTGACCGCCGGGAACGGTCTGCAAGCCCAGTTTTTTGAAGCTCAACTCGGTGGCCACGCGTCCCTGCGGGGTGCGGTTGAGGTAGCCCTCCATGATGAGGTAGGGTTCATAGACTTCTTCGAGGGTATCGGGTTCCTCGCCGACGGCGACGGCCAGGGAGTTGAGGCCGACGGGGCCGCCGCTGAATTTGAGGATGATGGCCTGGAGGATGCGCTTGTCCATTTCGTCGAGGCCGTTCTGGTCGATCTCGAGCATGGCCAGCGCGCGGTCGGCGACCGGAGCGGTGATGCGGCCGTCGCCCTTGACCTGGGCGTAGTCGCGGACGCGCCGCAGCAGGTTATTGGCGATGCGCGGGGTGCCGCGGCTGCGGCGGGCGATTTCGTGCGCGCCGGCGGCGTCCACCTCGACGCTCAACAACCGGGCCGAGCGGACGACGATTTTCTCCAGGTCCTGGACCTGGTAGTAATCGAGCCGTTCGCGGACGGGGAAGCGGGTCAGCAGGGGGGCGGTCAGCAGGCCGGCCCGGGTGGTGGCGCCAATGAGGGTGAAGCGCGGGAGATTCAGGCGCACGCTCCGCGCGTTGGGGCCCTGGTCGATGATGATGTCGAGTTTGAAATCCTCCATCGCCGGGTAGAGATATTCCTCGATAGTTTTCTGAAGCCGATGGATTTCGTCGATGAACAGGACGTCGCCGGGTTCGAGGTTGGTGAGCAGTCCGGCCAGGTCGCCGGCCTTCTCGATGGTCGGGCCGCTGGTGGCCTTGACGTTGACGTCCATGGCCTTGGCGAGGATGTAGGCCAGGGTGGTTTTGCCCAGGCCAGGCGGGCCGTTGAGGAGGATGTGATCGAGGGCCTCGCCGCGTTGTTTGGCGGCCTGGACGGCGATCTCGAGGCGTTCACGGACCTTGGGCTGGCCGGTGAACTCGGAAAAGAGGGAGGGGCGCAGCGTCAATTCCAGCGCCACATCGGGCTGGGTCAGCACGTTCGAGATCATCCGCTCGGCCATTGGCGAACAGGATGCGGAATGCGCTCGGCACGGGCAAGGGGAAAGCGACACCCAAGCTGGAGGCGCGAGGGCTCGCGCACAGCGCTATTGAAAATGGCACCTGGTCAGGTAGCCTGTGGTCATGTTCCCCGAATTGAGAGGGCCGAGAACCGGGCTTGGCACGCCGCCGCTGGCCGCCTCGAGCAGTCCCCAAACTCAACTGATCGATCGCCCGGGCCTGACCCGGCGCGGCTTCCTGAAGGCCGGCACGGCCGCGGCGTTGACGGCCGCCTCGTGGAACCGGGTCATGGGCGCCAACGAAAGGGTCGGGATCGGGATCATCGGTTTTGGACTGGTGGGCCGGATTCACACCCGGAATTTCAAGGCGCAACCCGACGCGCACGTCGTCGGCGTCGCGGAAACCTACCAGCCCCGGCTCGCCGCGGCCGCCGCGCTGGTGGGCGGGAACGTGGCCCGCTACGGCGATTTCCGGCGATTGTTGGAGAACAAGGCGGTCGATGCGGTGGTGGTGGCGACGCCCGATCACTGGCACGCGCTATTGACCATGCTGGCCTGCGCGGCGGGCAAGGACGTGTATGTCGAGAAGCCGCTGACCCTGTTTGTGCGCGAGGGTCGATGGATGGTCGAGGTGGCGCGCCGCCACCGGCGCGTGGTGCAGGTCGGAACGCAGCAACGGTCCGGCCCGCACTACCAGCGCGCGCGCGAACTCATCCAGGCCGGGCGACTGGGACAATTGGTGTCGGTCCAGTGCAATTTTTTCCGCAATGTCTCGCCGGGCTTCGGCAATCCTCCCGACCAGGCGGCCCCGCCGGACCTGGACTACGATCTGTGGCTCGGCCCGGCACCGCGGCGCCCCTACAATCCCAACCGTGCCCTCTACCATTTCCGCTGGTTCTGGGATTATTCGGGCGGACAGATGACCAACCTCGGCGCCCATTCGCTGGACACCGTGCATTGGTGCACCGGGGTGAAGGGTCCGGTCGCGGTCGCCAGCGCGGGCGGACGTTTCTTTCTCAAAGACAATTGCGAGGTGCCCGACGTGCAGGACGCGATCATCGAGTATCCGGGCTTCCAGACCGTGTGCCAATTCCGCGAGTGCGCCGCGGGTCCCACGCAGACCGGCATGGGCGGGGTCGTTTTCAGCGGCAATCACGGGACGATGCTGCTCGGGCGGCAAGGCTACGAGCTGGTTGCCGACCGGAAAGAGAACCCGACCAACATCGTCGCGCGGATCATCGGCGGCCACCCCATCGGCGGCCCGCAGCCGGTGCCGGAGAGGAAAGTCGAGTCTTGGACTCGGCCGGCCCGCGACCAGTCGGGCGATTGGAAGGCACAATACGTGCTGCACGTCCGCAATTTCCTGGACTGTGTCAAGTCGCGCCGGGAGCCGAACTCGGACCTGGAGAGTGCGCACCGGGTGGCGACGGTGTGTCACCTGGCCAACCTTTCGCTGCGGACCGGCCGCAAACTGCGCTGGGACGCCGAGCGGGAGGAGATACCCGGCGACCCGGAGGCCTCGGTGATGCTGGCGCGGCCTTATCGCGCGCCGTGGGACGCCGAGTTGAAAGCGTTGGGCGTCGGTTGAGTTCAGCGCGAATGCAACCGGAGATGACTCGCCGACAAATGCTGGGCTGGCTGGCGCGTGGCGTGCCGGCGTTGGCGGTGGCGCCGGTGCTGTTGGGCGCGCAAAGCCGGGCCCGCAAGCGCCTCGGGGTTTGCACCTATTCCTATCATCTGCACTGGGAGGTACTTCGGCGCGGACAACGGAACGGTCGGTTCACCGACACGGTGGGTTTCCTGGATTATTGTCACCAACTGGGAGCCGGGGGCGCGCAGATTGCCATCGACGCCCGGCAACCCGATGAAGCCAGGCGGGTGCGCGCCAAGGCCGAGGCGCTGCAAATGTACATCGAGGGCCAGGTGAGTTTGCCCGGGCGGGAGTCGGACCTGGCGCGATTCGAGGCGGAGATTCGCGCCGCCCGGGAGGCCGGGGCGGCGATCGTTCGCACGGCGATGCTGTCTGGGCGCCGCTACGAGACGTTCGCATCGGCGGAGGCGTTCCGTCGATTTACGGAGCAATCGTGGCAATCGCTCAAGCTGGCCGAGCCGGTGGTCCGGCGGCACCGGATGAGGCTGGCGATCGAGAACCACAAAGACCGCCGGGCGGCGGAGCTGCTCGAATTATTGCGCCGGATCGACAGCGAGCATGTCGGGGCTTGCGTGGATTTCGGCAATAACCTGGCGCTGCTCGAAGAGCCGATGAGTGTCATCGAGGCGCTGGCGCCGTATGCCGTTTCCACGCACGTGAAGGACATGGCGGTGCAGGAGTACGCGGAGGGTTTCCTGCTTTCCGAGGTGCCCCTGGGCCAAGGGGCCCTCGATTTGGAGCGGATGTTCACCGTCCTGGAGAAAGCCAACCCCAGTCTGCAATGGAACCTGGAAATGATCACGCGTGATCCGCTGCCGGTCCCCTGCCTGACACCCGGATACTGGGCGACGCTGGCAGGCGTGCCCGCGCCGGCGCTGGCCGCCACTCTCACCTGGGTGCGCCGTCACGCCGCCAAACAGCCGCTCCCACGCGCGAGTGGGCTCAACCTGGAGCGGCAACTGGCGTCGGAAGACGCCAACGTCCGGGCCTCGTTCGCTTACGCGCGTCAACTCCGGGCGGCGGCGTCTCCTCACACCCGCAGCAGGCGCTTCGCGTTTTCGTAAAGAATCTTGCGTTCGATATTCTTCGACGGCGCCAGGCGCCGAATCGCCGACAGGATTTGCGACCCGTCGCAGGCCGTGCCGTGACCGACCGCGTCGGCGCAATCGCTTCCAAACACCAGCTTGCCCTGGTGCCGCCCCAGGAAATCGCGGGTGAACGCCTCGTCGCGCGTCAACGCATTCAGGCCCGAGCCCGCCGAGCAGTCGCCGTACATATTCGGGTAATCGCTCAGCAACCGGTCGGTGATCCCGCCCGGCGTCACCTTGCCTTTCGGATACATGGCCCGCGGGTCATGGTTTCGGTCGATGTTCCCCCACCACGTCTGGGCGTGCCCGATGAAATTCACGGTCGGGAATTGCTCCAGGATCCGGTGGAACCGCTCGAGGTGGGTATTATAGGCGCCGTGTTGAAAATGCAGCAGGACCGGCACCCGGTGGGACTGCGCCACCTCGGCCACCAGTTGGATCGCCGGTGAATCGCAATCGACGTAGAACTTTTGCTCTCCGATCCCCTTGGCGCCGCGCTGGAGGTGCTGCTCCAGGACCTGCCGCGCATCCGGCAGGTCCGGGACCTCGTTGGCGAAGAACCCGAACTCGGCCGGATAGCGCCGGGCCAGCGCCTCCACGGTGGCGTTGCCCCCGCACCCGGCCTCCAACCCGAAGAACCGGCCGGCTGGCAGCAGCATCGTGAGCGTCACCCCCATTGCCCGCTGGTGCGCCACCAACTCCTCGTCGGTCCGGCCATGATAATTGGTATGCTGGTGAACGTCGATGACCGGCTCAACGACGCTCCTGGGCAAGGGCCGCGTCACGCAGCCGGCAAGCACGAGCGCCGCCGTGGAACACAGGAAGTCGCGCCGCGAGAGGCCCCCGGAGGCCGGTCGGTCCTGGTCCGCCGGTGAGAGGTTCGCGCGGTGGGGATTCGGTTCTGCGGAGGCTCCGAACATTTGGAATGACTGAATTCTGAGGCTGGCGGTCAGCAAGTCAAGTGCCGATCGCCTGCGGCTCCGCGCCTGGGTGCGGAGCTGGCCCGAGGTTGC
>JAGWYX010000298.1 GCA_018969165.1 Verrucomicrobiota bacterium | reverse complement strand
AAGCGGCGCCACCCTCCGGGCCAAGGCCAATTTGCCCTGGGGCGTCGTTGCGCGGGCAGTCGAGTATCGCCGAGGATACCCTCCTACCCGCACGCCTAGCCCCAGGGCAAATTGGCCGCTGGCAAACGGTATTCTATCCCAGGGTCTGGTCAGTAAATTTCGTTCCTGCGGAATTCATTGGCAGCCATCGCCTCGCTGTGCGTCCGGGCATTCCATACCCTTTCTCGCCCAGATCAAGGGAAGGCAACGGCACCCTGAACCCGCACGCGATCGGACCGCGGCTTGGCCCAAGCCGCAGCGCGTGCCGGGCCGCTGCGGGTTGCGGACAACCCGCGGTCCGGTTCCTGGGAAGCCGCCACACCCAACGCCGGACCTGCATCCTGGCCTTGAACCGGGAGGGACGGCCTGCGGCCATCCGCCAATCGCCGGACCGCGACACGCGGTCCTTCCCGGCCCAGGCGAGTCGGCTCCAGAGCCGGCGCGCTGCAATCACGCCAACCGGAGGCCCTCGGCGTCGAACCGTTCCTTGATCTTCAGGTTCAATTCCTGCAGGCCCTTGAGGTAGGCGGCGTGGTCGGTTGATTTCCACCAATGCACCACCTGGAGGTTCAAGGCCGATTTGTCAAAATGGTCCAGGCAAACCGACACATCGTGGGTCATTGGATGGCTGCGATAGATTTCCTCCAGGACCTGGACGGCGCGCTGAATCTTGTCCGGCGGGGTGTCGTAAACGATGCCGAAGTTGATTTGCGTCTTGATATGCGGCCGGCGGGTGACGTTCGTGATGGCGGCGCCGCCCATCATCTTGTTCGGCACGGTGATCAAATGGCCTTCGAGATTGCGGACGCGCGTGCTGCGCAACCCGATGGTCTCCACCACGCCGTCCACGCCGTCAAGCTTGATGCGGTCGCCAATGCGAAACGGTTTGTCGATAAACACCGTGACCGCTCCGAACAGGTTGGCCAGCGTATCTTGCGCGGCCAAGCCGACCGCCAGGCCGCCGATCGAGAGCGAGGCAATCGCGCTGGTCATGGGAATGCCCAATCCTTCGGCCGTGACCAATCCCGCCACGATCACCACGAAAGCCTTCAGGCACTTGCGCACGATCGGAAACAACAGGTCGTCCAGCGCCGCGTCCGGGCCCTGGGCGGCGCGTTGCTTCCAATAAACCACCAGGAAGTCGATGCACTTGAGCACCATGTAGGTGATCGAAGCGGCGACCACCAATGTCAGCCCCTTGGAGACATAGGTGTTGACCACCGGCGACCACGAGAACATGTCCAGGCCGAACTCGAGCAGGATGACGAACACGATGACCTTGATCGGGCCGGCCAACAACTCGAGCAACACGGCGTCAGACTTGATCTCCGTCCGGGCCGCCCAGCTCTTGAGCCGAGCGTGCACCAGCACATCGATCAGCTTGGAAACGAGCAGCGCCAGCAGCAGGTAGAGACCGAAAGCGGCATAGTGCCAGATCGGTTTGCCCAGCAACGGCGCCTGCAATCCCGCCACGCGGTCCAGGCCAAAAGTCAGCGGCGGAATCTTCTCGATATCCAGCGCCAAAGGGATTCGGGGCACGCCGTTGGTGGCAGTCGGGGCGTTCGCGGGAGAGGGCGTCGCGGAGGCCGCCTGCGCGTTGGCCCATAGCGCCCAACCCAATGAGCAAAGGAACAGGCCGAGACACACCCGGTAGCCAAATTCGAGTTTCCGCTGCATGACGGCGAAAAGTATTCGGGTCGCCCGGCTCCGACAAGCTTTTCCACCCCCACGTGAGTTTGCCCGGCGGAAGCACTTTGGCCACCAGCCGCCACTCCAGCCCGCCTACGGTTTGGCCGGCGCCGGCGCCTGCAGGACCAACGCCCCCGAGCGGACGTGGACGTCGCGCTGCGGAAAGGGGATCTCGATGCCGTGGGCGCGGAATTTGGATTCCATCGCAAAATTCAACTCGCTCCGGAAACGGCGCGGGTCCCAGGTCAGGTCCTTGATCCACACGGCCAACTCGAAGTTCAGCGAGCTGTCCGCGAATTCGGAAAAGAATACCTCGGGCGCCGGCTCGGACAAGACGATGGCATGCTCGGCGGCGACCTCCAGCAGCAGGCGGCGCACCTGCTCCGGATCGGTGCCGTAGGCCACGCCGATGGGCAAGCGCAGGCGGACCTTGGGGTCTTTATGACTCCAGTTGGTGACCGTGTTGGTGATGAAATGGGAGTTGGGCACAATGATGGCGATGTTGTCGGTGGTCACGACCGTCGTGCTCCGCAGGCTGATATGCGTGACCCGGCCGACGACGCCGGCCACCTCGATCCGGTCCTCGATGGCGACCGGCCGCTCGGCCAGGATGATCAAGCCGCTGATGAAATTGCTGATCAGGTTCTGCAGGCCGAACCCGACGCCGACGCCCACCGCGCCGGCGATCACGGTCAAGGAGCTGAGGTTGATCTGCGCCACTTCCAACGAGACGAAGAAGCCCACGGCCAGAAAGACGTAGCCGACCAACCGGCTGATCGCGTACTGCGTCTGCGGCTCCAGCCGGGTCCGGCGCAAAAACCGTCGCAAAAAGTAGCGTCGCAGGACGAAGTCCGCCGCGACGACGAACAGCATCAGCGCCACCAGGTGGAGCAGCCGGTCGATGATGTCGAACCAGGTGAGCTGTCCGTGCCGGAGCACGGGATGGTTCAGGACCTGCACCAGCCAGTCCGCAAAACGGCCGAGGATTTGATGCATAAGCTCGATGGCTTCAGCCTGGAAAGTCCGCGTCCTTAAGTCAAGTTTCGCCTCTGGCCTTGACCTTGCCAGCCGAAACCCAAACACTGCCGGCCAGCCGTTATGAAACCTCTCGCCCTCCTTCTGTCGCTGGCGATCCTGGCCGGCTGCTCGGCCAACCACCTGGCTCAGCCTTCGGCCGGCGCCGCTCACTTCAGTATCGCCCGTCACGAATCCAGGCCGGCCGGTCCCCATTTCGCCAATTTCCACCCGCTCCGCGCCCCCCGTCCGCGCGGCCTGATTCTCCAGCCCGGCGATCGGTTGGCCATCTGCGGCGACTCGATTACCGAACAGCGGATGTATTCACGGATCATGGAGACCTACCTGACCGTGGCCGTGCCGGAGTTGCACATTGACGTTCGCCAGTACGGGTGGAGCGGGGAGACCGCGCCGGGGTTTCTCCATCGCCTGACCAACGATTGCCTGCGGTTTCATCCCACCATCGCCACCACGTGCTACGGCATGAACGACCACCGCTACCAGGCCTATACCCCCGAGATCGGTGCCCAATACCGCCAGGCCATGACCGCCATTGTCGAGAGCTTCAAGAACGCCGGCGCCCGAGTCGTGCTGGGCTCCCCCGGCTGCGTCGGCAAGACCCCGCGCTGGGCCCGCGACCCGAGCGTCAACCCCGAACTCCTTAACCTCAATCTCTGCGAGTTGCGCAACCTGGACGTTCTTCTCGCCCGGCAGGAAGGGGTCCGGTTCGCCGACGTGTTCTGGCCGATGTACGTCGAAGGCTACGTTGCCCAGCAACGCTACGGCACCAATTACGCGCTCGCAGGCAAGGACGGCGTGCACCCCGACTGGGCCGGCCACCTGGTCATGGCCTATGCCTTTCTCCATGCCTTTGGCCTCGATGGTGACATCGGCACGTTCACCGTTGATCTCCGCCGAGGCTGGGCCCAGGTCTCCCCCGGGCACGAGCTGCTGGGATTCACGCACGGCGAACTCCAGGTCCGCAGCCGACGCTACCCCTTCTGCGCGCCAGCCGGCGATCCCTCCCAGCCGAACAACCTCCGCTCCGGGATGGCGCTGGTGCCTTTCAATCGCGAGCTGAACCGCCTCATGCTGGTGGTCAAACACCCGGCGGCCAGACTTTACCGCGTCACCTGGGGCGCCACCACCCGTTCCTTCACCGCCCACCAATTGGCCAAGGGGGTCAACTTGGCGGTGGACTTCCCAACGAACCCGTTCTCCGAGGCCTTCGAACGGGTGGACACCGCCGTCGCCGCCAAACAGGCCTTCGAGACCAAGCAGATCAAACAACTCTTCCACGGTGAAGCCGGCCGACGCGACATGGCCAGCACCGTCGCCAGCAGCGAAAAAGACCGGGCCCAACTGGTCACCGCCATCCAGGACGCCTTCGTGCCGGTGACCCACACCATCCGAATCGAACCCGAGTAGCCGGTGGCAAGCCGCTCCAACGCCGAGAGCCCGCTCCTAAACTGCGCAGCAGCGGACGTCAGTCCGCTCACGCTGCCTTCCGAAAAAGTGAGCGCCGACTCACCGCGGCTGGTACGCGGGGTCCCGTCGTTCCTGGCCCCGCGGCGCAGTCGCCCCCGGGCGTCAGAACTTCCCATGAATCCCCCAGCCCTTCGGGCCACCACTTCGCATGAAAATCGGTTTGTTGATTTCCAATGGCTCGCGCGAGTCTTTCGGGGTAACCGGACCGCGGGTTGTCCTCAACCCGCAGCGGCCCGGCACGCGCTGCGGCTTGGGACCAGCCGCGGTCCGATCACGTGCGGTTCACGGTCCCGACTCCTCCACCGAGGCTAGCTTCGCATGAGCCTTCAGAACCAGCGTGAAAGTCGGTCGCGCGTCTTGCCGCTGGTGGTTCTCATTGGCTGGGTGCTTTCCGCTTCCGCCGCCGACCTGGTGCCCGTCGAGTCCCTCGGCCTCCGGATCGCAGCCGGCTTCCGCATCACCCTCTATGCCGATTCCGACCTGGCCCCCGACATCTACGCGATGACGCTCGACTCGCGCGGCCGCGTCGTCGTCACCAGCCAGGGCTACATCAAGACCCTCCTCGACCTCGACGGTGATGGGAAGGCCGACAAAGCCGTGTTGTTCGCGAAGACGCGGACGGGCGGCATGGGGCTGTGCTTCGATGGCAATGATCTCTATTTTTCCGGCGACGACGGGTTCTCCGTTTACCACGATCGCGCCGGGGACGGTCGCGCCGATGGCCCGCCGCAGCGGATTCTCCCGGCCCATACCGCCGAACACGGCGGTCACGCGATGCGCCGCGGCCCCGATGGCTATTGGTATTTGATCGGCGGCAACGATGCCGGCTTCAGCCCCGCGCACGTCACCGCCACCAACTCGCCCATCCACCGGCCGGAAGCCGGCGCCCTCCTGCGCATTTCACCGGACCTCAAACGCACCGAGATCATCGCCCACGGCCTGCGCAATCCGTATGATTTCGACTTTACCTGGACCGGGGACATCCTCACCTACGATAGCGATTGTGAGCGCGACTTCTTTCTCCCGTGGTACACCCCCACCCGCCTCTTCCACCTCGGCTATGGCCTGCACCACGGCTGGCGGCTCGAAGGTTGGGAGCGAAGTTGGGCGCGCCCGAACGATTATCCCGATGTCGTGGACATCCTCTGGCCCGTCGGCCGCGGTTCCCCCACGGGCATTATTTGTTATCGGCATCATCAGTTCCCCGCCCATTACCGGGACGGCTTGTTCGCCTTGGATTGGACCTTCGGCAAGGTGTATTTCTTCCCCTTGGAATCGCTCCGGGCCTCCTACCAGACCCGGCCGGAGATCTTCCTGGAACCGATCGGCACGCAAGGCTTCGCGCCGACCGATATCGCGGTGGCTCCGGACGGCTCCGTGTTCCTGTCCATCGGCGGCCGCAAAACCCGCGGGGCCGTCTATCACATCGAATACGTCGGCGACACCAACCGCCTGAGTCTGGCGGAGCGCCGGCTGCCGGCCCGGCGTCAGCGCCCCTCGCCCGCCGCCGCGGAGACCGGCGCTCCACCCGATGC
>JAGWYX010000297.1 GCA_018969165.1 Verrucomicrobiota bacterium | reverse complement strand
CGATGTCCTGTCGCAAATCCTCGCGGTCCAACTCCACCTGGCTGGGTTCCTCGCGCACCTCGGCCACCTGGCGGAGCCGGGTCAGGACGCCGGTCGGCGTGCGCACCGCCAGATCGCGCAAGGCGTCGGTGGTGTTGACACCCCGCGGATCGTCCAGCACCCGGATGTTGAGCAGGCGATCGCCCTCGAGGACGTGCGACGCGACCCGACCGAGCATCGCCGTGTTGGCGGCGGCGGCGATGTCGTCCGCCGTCAGACCGAAACGCGCGGCCTCGGCGGGGCGCACGCGCACATTGATCGACGGACCGGTCTCGGTCAGGCCGTTGAAGGTATCCACCACGCCGGCGACGGACTTGATTTGGGCCTCGACCCGCGGCGCGGTTGCCTTCAACCACGCCAGGTCGGGCGAGAAGAGCTTGATCTGGATCGGGTCCGGCGTGAGGGCCAGGTCGCCAATCAGATCGCCGAGGATGCCGGGGAATTCCCAGCGCACGGCCGGGATTTGGGCATTGAAAGCGTGCCGCAGGGTCGCGATGACTTCGTCGGTCGAGTGGGCGCGGGTGGACTTGAGTTTGACCAGGAAATCGCCGCGGTACGGCTCGGTGATGAACAGGCCCAGTTGGGTGCCCAGGCGCCGGGAATAGCTCTGGACATCCGGGTTGGCCCGCAGCATCGCCTCCGCCTGGTCCAACATCCGCGACGTCTCGGTCAGGCTGGTGCCCGGCGGGGCGTTGAAATCAATCACGAACCCGCCTTCGTCGAACGCCGGCAGAAAATCCGATTCCAGTTGCTGATAGATAAAAACACCCATGCCGGCCACCAGCGCGCAGCCGGCCAGAGTCAGCCCGCGATAACGCAGCGCGGCGCGCACGGCACGTTCGTAAAGACGGACGACGTAGCGGAAGATCGGGCCGCTCTCCGGGTCGGCACCAGGCCGGCCGTTCCCCGCCCGGCGGCGGTCGCCGAGGAACCAGCCTGCCAGCGAGGGCGTCAGGGTGATCGCCAGCAGCAGCGACGTGAGCAGCGAAACCACCATCGTCAGCGCCAGGGCCCGGAAAAACACGCCCGCCACCCCCACCAGGAATGCCAGCGGGATGAACACCACCACCGGTGTCAGGGTCGAACCCACCAGCGGGTGGATGATTTCGCCGATCGCCGCCTGAATGCCTTCCAACCGCGGCCGGCCGGCCGCCAACGCGGTGTCCATCGCCTCCACCACGACGATCGCGTCATCGATCACCAGACCGATCGCGGCGGCAATCCCGCCCAGGGTCATCATGTTCAAAGTCATGTGCATGCCCTTGACCGCCACCAGCGTGATCAGGACCGCGATCGGGATGGTCACAATCGCCGTGGCGACGCTGCCCCAGTTCTTCAAGAACAGGTAAAGGATGACCACCGACAGGATCAGCCCGAACAGGATGGCGTCCCACACGCTGCCCACGGATTCGCGGACGAATTGGGATTGGTCGTAGAAGAAGGCCAGGCGCATGTCCGGCGGCAAATCCCGGCGCAAACGGTTCAACTCGGTCTTCAGGGCCTGGGCAATGTCCAGCGTGCTGCCATCGGGCTGACTGACGATGTTCAGCAAGACCGCATTGCGCCCCTCGGCGGTCACCACCGTGAACACCGGTTCAGGTCCGCGTTCGACCCGCGCCAGGTCCCCCACGCGCACCGGATGCCCGGCGTTGACCGCGACCACCAGTTGGGCGATCTCCGCCGGCGAATGCACGCGCCCGTCCACCGTCGTCAAGTAGAGATGATAGCTGGACTCGAGCATCCCGGCGGGGGCAACCAGGTTGTTGCGCACCAAGGCCCCGGTAAGGTCGGCCAGCGCCAGGTGCGCCGCCGCCAGCTTCAATGGGTCCACCACGACATGGTATTCGGGCCGGCGTCCACCCACGATGTCCACCCTGGCCACGCCGGGGATTTGGAGGAAGCGTGGTTTGAGATCGTAGGTGGCGGTCTCCCACAGCGAACTCAGATCGCGCGTGGGACTGGTGAGGCTGATGCCGATGATGGGGAACACGGAGAAGGTCAGGCGTTGGACCTCGGTGCTGGCCGTGGGCGGCAATTGGCCGCTGATCTGCGCCAGCCGGCCCAGGACGTAGAGTTCGGATTGCACCATGTCCACGTGCCAATTGAAGAAGATGTTGATCTCGGCTGATCCCCGCTCGGTTGCGGACCGGACGCTGACGGTGCCCGGGATGTCCTTCATGGCTTCTTCGATGGGGCGGGTTACCGTGGCCATCATCTCGTCCGCCGGCATGATGCCGTTGTCCACCAGGACGACCACGCGGGGGAAATTGGTTTGCGGAAAAACCGAGGAGGGCGTGTGCCAGGCGGCATAAATGCCGGCCAGGCACAGCGCCACCGCGATGAACGTGATCGCCAGGCCATGACGAATGGCGAAGGCGCCCAGGGCGGAAGTGCGGCCTCCGTTCATTCCGTCACGCGAATCTTGGTCTGTTGCGGCAGGCCGTAAGCGCCGACCGTGACCACCGTCGCATCCGGTGTCAGGCCCTGGGCCTGGACTTCCACCCAACCCCCCTCACGCAACCCGGTCGTCACCGGCACTTGCGCCGCCTCTTCGCCTTTCACCACCGCCACGACTTGGCGGCCGGCCTCATCCTGCACCACACTCGCCGCCGGCGCGGCCAGGCAATTCGCGTGTTCGGCGGTCACCACGCGCAGCCGGACAAATTCGCCGGGGCGCAACCCGCTGTGCGTTGGCAACGGCACCCGCACTCGCACGGTGTTGTTGGTGGCGTCCACCGCGGGGCTGACATAGGCAAGCGCGGTCGCGACCGGCGGCTCGGTCAGCACCTGGACCGGCTGACCGGCCTTGAGCGATTTCGCCTCCGCCGACGGAATCTCCGCCTGCACCACCAGCCGCTCCAGATCGATAATTTCCGCCACGGTCGTGGTCAGGTCCACCGCCTCGCCGGGCCGCACGTCCAGGCGCGTCACGGTGCCCGACAACGGCGCGGTGATCCGGAGCAGCGCGACCTGGGTTCTGGCGGCCGCCAGATCGGCCTGCGCAATTGCCAGTTGCGCCTCCGCGTCCTGGAGATTCCGCGCCGAGGTGTTGTGCGCCGCAAATAATTCCCGCTGACGCTCCGCCGTCTGCCGGGCGAACTCGACGGCGCGCCGGGCGCGCTCGAGGGCCACCGCCGCCGCCCGCGTGTCCAGCACCACCAACGTGTCGCCCTGCCGCACCTGCTGGCCGGCCACCACGTCCGCCTCCCGCACCACGCCGGGAACCGACGGCGCCACCAGGGCCATCGCCGGCGATTGCCCCTCGACGGCCGGCGCCGGCGACACGGTGCCGAAACCCGACACGTAACCGCGCAGGGTCATGCGCTGCAAATGCCCGGTCTGCACGCTGACAATGGTTGGGGTGGCTTCCTCGGCTTCCACCGGCCCGCCGCCGTGAATCAGGCGCACCAGCGCCACCAGGCCGCCGCCGACCAGCACCACCGCCAGACCGATGAGGATTCGTTTACCGCGCATGCTCGGAGGAAAACTGGGCCGGGCGCGCTGGTTGTTCGACGTTCTCGATGACGACGGCCGACAGGACCAGCGGGCTCTGCACCGCGTCTTCCAGCCGGCCCATGGCTTCCTGGGCCTTGACCATCGCGTCCAATTGCGCCAAAGCGCCGGCATTGTATTCGACCTGCGCGTTGGCCACCGTCAATGGGTCCACTTCGCCCGCCTGTTCCATCTCGCGGACCGATTGCAGCCGGCGCGCCAGGTTCTGCAGCAAGCCCCCGGCCGTGGCCGACTCTTGCCGGGCCGCCTGGTAATTGACATAGGCCGCGTCCAGTTCACCCATGGCCTTGGCCTGGACGGCGCGAAAGGTCGCCGCCGCCTGCCGTCGCAGGGCCTTGGCCTCGGCGATCGGTCCCTGGTTCTGGTTGAAGACCGGCAAGGTCACGCTCAAGCCGAGGTCCCACTGGTTGTCGCCGGCGCTCCCCGCGTTCCAGGCGTACCCCGGCCCCAGGTGCACATCGGGGTATTGTCGGGCGATCTCCAGTTGCAGCGCCGATTGGCTCGCCGCGTAATCGGCCAGAGCGCCGCGCACGTCCGCCCGATTCAACAGCGCCTGACGCCGAATTTCACCCGCTCGCACCGGTCGGGGGAAAGCGTCCAGGCCGGCGAACGACAAGTGGACCCCCTCCAGCGCGGCCAGGGACAACCCCAGGGCGTCCGCCAGTTGGGCGCGGGCCTGGAGAGATTGGCGCCATGCATCCTGCGCCGCCAACCGGGTCGTGTTCAACGCCACGCGCGCCTGGGTGACCTCGTAACCCGAGACGCCGCCGGCGGCCAGTTGGCCTTCGAGTAAATGCACCACGTTGCTCTGGCCGGCTTCCTGCCGGGAAAGCAGCGCCTGCGTCTGGCTGGCCGCAAAAAGGGTCAGCAGGCTGGTCCGCACCCGGCTGCGGATTTGCCAGGCGGCGCCCACCACGCGCCAGCGCGCCGCCTCGGCCAGGTGCCGCGCCTGCTCCAGCCGCCGCGCGCGCTTGCCGGCGGTCTCGATCGGCACGTCAATCGTCAGCGGCACCAGCCACGGACTCGGATTGTCCGGAATCTGCGAATCGTAACCCGGCCCGACGGAGACGGTCGGGTTCGGTCGTTCGCCGGCGGTGATCTGGCCGGCCCGCGCGACCGCCCAGCCGGCCCGTGCCACCGGCAGGTCGGGGTGATAATAGAACGCCGCCAACGTGAGGGCCTCCAGATCCCACGCCGGCCGCGGCCACGGACCCGCGAGCTTGTTCGACTCCAGAAATCGTTCCAGCCCCGCGTCGGTGAGCGAATGCGCATCGAACTCGGCCGCGGTCTGCGTCGGGGACAGCGGTTCCGGCTGGAAATGCGCGCAGCCGGCCAGCCAGACCGCGCCGAGGAGGGCGAAGCCGCGCTTCATACGGCTGGGGCGCCGGCCCAGAGGGGCAGGCACACGGTGACGGTGGTGAGGCTGGCGGGAATGGACTCGATTTGGATCGATCCGTTGTGCGCGGAGACAATCCACTGGGCGATGCTCAAACCCAGGCCACAACCTTCGACGCTGCCGCTGTGCGCCGGGTCGCCGCGAAAGAAGCGGTCGAACACCCGCGGCAGCAGTTCCGGCGGGATGCCCGGACCGGTATTGGCGATGACCAGCCCGGCGGCGCTACCGGACCGGCGCAGGGCCATGGCCACCGAGCCCCCGGCTTGGTTGTACTTCACCGCGTTGTCCGTGAGGTTCAGGAGCAACTGGCGCAACCGGTGCCGGTCGCCGAACACGGTCATGGCCTCGCACTCGCGCAGGTCCACCGTGACCCCGCGCGGTTCGGCCAGCAGCAGCGCGTCGGCGTGCGCATCCCGGACCAGGTCATCCAGGCCGAGGGGTTCCCGTTTGAGCTTGACCTGGCCGGCTTCGGCTTTGGCGAGCAGCGTCAGGCCATCGACGATCTTGGAGAGACGCTGCACCTCGTCCAGTTGGCTGAGCAGCCGCTCCCGTTGCGTGGGCGAGAGGGCTTCCTCCCGCAGCGCCGTCTCCAGTTCGCCGTGCATCACCGTCAACGGCGTCTTCAACTCGTGCGACGCGTGCAGGGTGAATTCGCGGACGCGGGTGAAGGCGTCGGCGAGGCGGGCGCTCATGGCGTTGAAGACCTCGGTGAGGCGATCGAATTCATCGCCGCTGCCCGAGCGCGGCAGGGACTCGCCCAGGGTGCGTTCGTTCAGTCGCTCGGCGGCGGTGGTCAAGGCCGTCACCGGGGCGAGCGAC
>JAGWYX010000296.1 GCA_018969165.1 Verrucomicrobiota bacterium | reverse complement strand
AATTTGCCCTGGGGCGTCGTTGCGCGGGCAGTCGAGTATCGCCGAGGATACACTCCTACCCGCACGCCTAGCCCCAGGGCAAATTGGCCGCTGGCAAACTGTATTCTCTCCCAGGGTCTGGTCAGTATGCCCGGTTTTATTGGCTACTCAAGCCTAATCGCGCTTACCAAACCGTGCCGTTTTTAACCGGTTTGGTGTCCGTTTTGGTGTCCGTTGCCGGCGGGCCTGCCGGGTATTCGCGGCCGCGGCGGTTTGCGTTCGTCGGCCATCGGCTTTGCCGCATTGCCCCTCATTGCGGCGTGGTGCGAATCCACCGGGCGTGTTGCAGCGCGGCTCGATGGCGCTGCCAGAAATCAATTCCTTCGTGGTGGGCGCGGGCCACGATCCCCATGCGTTGTGCCTGGGTCTTGAAGCGCGGATGCTTGAGAAAACGCCGCACGAAATACGCCGCGTCGTCCGCCCGCACGTCCAGCCACACCAGACCATAGGCCGGATGACACAGCGCGGCCTCGAAGAAATCCCAATCCAGCGTAAAGAACGTGGCACCGCCTTGCCGGTGCAACAGCGGGATGATGACGGGGTCTTTCGCTCCGAACCGCGCGATGTCTTTCCCGATGAGCCGGAAAAAAACGTGCCACTCCTTCAGCAGCGGCAACTGGTCTTGCGGAAAATTTTCGTCCAGCAGGTTCAAGCCAAAGCCGGTTCGGAACGTTTCCGCCCCGGCCGTCGCGCGGCCAGGCCGTATCGTTCGAGCCACGCGGCTTGCGCGAGTCGGACGGCCTCGGCGATCGCGCTCAACGGGATGCGCCCGCCCCAGCGCCGGTTGCAGATAAAGTCCCAAGACCGGCCTTGGGCCACGTCCTCCAAAACCTGCCAGACCATGATGCGGGTGCCTTTGAACGTGGGTTTGCCGTGGCAGATGTCCGGGTCCGCCACGATGTGTTCGCTCAATTCAATGCGCTCCGTTGCGTGTCTGCCGTTTTTCATTGCCGTGAATCATAACTGGATCGCGTGGAAATGACAAGCCGGGCGTTCGGTGATGAAACCGGCGGACCTGAGTTGTAGCAGCCGCCTTTCTGCGCCCTCGGCTTTGCCATTGAATTCCGCGCTGCCGCGTGGTCGGTGGTCGCCACGCGGGATTCTGCAGCCGCTGTGGGGAAACCACAAGGAAACGTCACCTAACGGCGCCAATGGAGGTGGGTTCCGACCTCGCGGTTTTCGGTGGGGGCGCGGCATCTCGAAGAACCGTTCGTTCTGCCGCGCCGAAAACCGCCTGTCCCGTCTTCGCCAACCGGAGTGGTCGAAACACCGGGACGGTTGATATCGCGCCCGTGTCGTTCGCGGAAGAGGAGGCGTCGCTCGCGCGTTGGATGTCCTGGTGGTGTTGGATTTGAAACCAGTGCTGCGAACAGGGGAATGGGGCGCAGGGCTGGTTTCAAATCCGACACGACCAGGCTGGCATGGGGTGAGCGTTTGCGTGGTTGGCATCCGGCTTGGCCTTCCCGATCGCAAGCCGGATGACAAACACGGGAACGCGAAGAGGGGGTCTGGGAAGGGTCGGCGGACGTGGGGGCTGAGAATGGTCATGCAAAGCCAGCTTGCCCGGTGCCGAGTCGCCAGTTAAACTAAACCGCATGAGGACTCCTGCCGAAAATGAAGAGGTTGAGCGCTGCCTGCGCTAGTTGATGAGATCGATGCAAACATTCCGGCTTTCTTCGCGTTGAAATTCTTGCCAGGCTTCGCCGGCGCTATGCAGCAAGACATCATTGACAATCAGGGGTTGCATCTCGCGGACGCGGTTCGCCCCTTGCTGAGTGAGTCGGTGCGTGCGCATTTTGCCGTAGGCTACTTCTTTCTCTCCGGTTTCAAGGCTATCGCCGATCAACTGGCCGCGGTTCAGGAACTCCGCCTACTGATCGGCAACACATCTGACCGGGCGACCATCGAACAACTGGCGGAGGGACACGCCTCCCGCGAGGCGATCATCGCTCACCAGCGGGAGGGCGAGTTTCTCAACGCGCAGCAGCGGGCCAAGCTGGTGGCAGAGGGCGAGCGGCGTATCCGTGAGCGGCTGGAGCGGCTCGACCAAACGGACGAGGATCAAGCCTTGGTTACCGAATTGGTGCGGCTGATCTCGGAGAACAAACTCAAAGTCAAGGTTTTCACCCGCAGCCGCCTTCACGCGAAGGCCTACATCTTTGACTACCCAGCCAACCGCTTTGAGCGCGGCATCGCGGTCGTGGGCAGTTCCAACCTCAGTCTGGCCGGGCTGCGCGACAACACCGAGTTGAACGTCGTCGTCCACGGTAACGGCAACCATGAGCAGTTGCTCACGTGGTTCAACCGGCTCTGGGACGAGGCCGAGCCGTTCGACGCCCAGTTGATGAACCAACTCCAGTCGTCATGGGCGCTGGATGAATCGGTCACGCCGTACGAGCTTTACCTCAAAGTCCTGTACCACCTGACCAAAGACCGGCTGGAAGAACCGGACGTGCCGATGCCTGCCGATTTCCCGCCGCTGGCGGATTTCCAGTGGGCGGCGGTCAAGAGCGGCATCCGCCTTCTCAGACTGCGCCAAGGCGTGTTCATCGCGGACGTGGTTGGGCTTGGAAAAAGCTTCGTCGCGGCGGCACTGCTCAAATGGCTCAAAGTCCGCGAGCGCCAGCGGGCGCTCATCATCTGTCCCACGCCGCTGGTGAAGATGTGGCGCGACCGGTTCGTTGACCGGTACGACCTCGGCGCGGGAGTCCTGAGCATGGGGATGTTGAGCCAGCCCAATTTCGCGTTCGAGGAAGAACGCTATCAGAACAAGCAACTCGTGCTGCTCGACGAATCACACAATTTCCGCCACAGCGATTCCCTCCGGTATGACCGACTGTTCCAGTTCGTCCGCAGCTTGGACTTGCCGGTGGTTTTGCTGACCGCCACGCCGCGCAATAGCCGCGCCCGTGACATTCTGAATCAAATCCGGTTGTTCAACGCCGACGACCGGATTGATTTGGGCGTCGAACCGCGCTCGCTGGGCAAGTACTTCAAGCTCGTCGAAAACGACGAACGTCCGTTGCCGCCGCTGCTGCAATACTTTCTGATCCGCCGGACACGAAAGCACATTCGAGAACACTGGCCCGACGCCAAGGTGGACGGGCGGCCGGTGCGCTTCCCGGTGCGCAACCTGAAGACCATTGATTACAGTATCGAGAAGACCTACGGCGGCTTCTACAAAACGCTGCGCAACCTCATCGAGCCGCCCAACCCGGACAAGAAGAAAAACGTCGGCATGACCTATGCCCGGTACGGTCTGCATCTCTACGTCGTCGCGGCCAAAAAGGATGTCGCGCCTTACAACGATCTGGTGCGGGCTGGTCAACGGTTGCACGGTCTGATGCGCACCTTGCTGTTCAAGCGTCTTGAATCCAGCGTCGAAGCCTTCCGCCAGACAGCGACTCGCCTGATCGAGCGCCACAAAATCTTCCTCAACGGGCTGGACGACGGTGTGATTATCGCCGGCGAGGGGGTCGAGGATTTGCTCAAAGGCGTCGAGGAAGGCGATTCCGAGAACGCCGACCTCCGCACCGAGTTGGAAAAGCTGAGCCAGAAGTACGATCCTGCCGACTTCCGACTGGCCGACCTGCGCCGGGACGTGACCGCCGACATGGCAACCTTGCAGGAAATGGCCAAGCACGTCGAACCGATCACGCCGGACAAGGACGCCAAGCTGCAGCGCCTGCTAAAGTGGCTGGACGCCGAGCCGCTCCTGCGCTCGCACAAGTTGCTCATCTTCACGCAGTACATTGACACGGCTCAATACGTCACCGAGCAGTTGCGGGCCGCCAAAGTTCGCCCGCCCGAAACGATTGAGCGCGCGGACAGTTCCCGGGACGACCTGCAAACCTTGGTCAACCGGTTCGCCCCGATCGCGAACGAGGCCAAAGCGCCGGTCAAGAATCCTATCCATCTCTTGGTCGCGACGGATGTGCTCTCGGAAGGACTCAACTTGCAGGACGCGGCGTTGATCCTGAACTACGACCTTCACTTCAACCCGGTGCGTTTGATCCAGCGCTTTGGCCGCATTGACCGCATCAACTCGCCGCACACGGAAATCTTCGCTTTCAATTTCCTCCCCGAACTCGAATTGGAGCGGCATCTGGGCATCCGCGCCATCCTGCGCGAACGCATCGAGGACATCCACCAGACCATCGGGGAGGACGCCGCAATCCTCGAACCGGATGAGCAACTCAACGCCGACGCGATGTATGCGATTTACGAAGGCGACGGCAAGCGGCTCGAAGCCATCGAGGACGACATGGACAGGCAGGTTGATCTTGAGGTTCAGGAAGCCGAAGACCTTCTGCGCCGTATCAAGCGCCAGCAGCCGGAGCTTTTCGCCCGGATCACGTCCCTGCCCAACGCCATCCGCACGGCGAAGAGTATGGGGAGCGCGGGCGTCCCGCCTGCCGCGGTCGGCGTCCCGCCGGGCGCTTCGTCCTACCCTGTGATTTTCTTTTTCGGGCAGGCCGGAGATTTCCAACGGCTCTGGCTCGCCGATGCCGAGGGCAACATACTCGCGGAGGACAATCATTCCTCAATCGCGGCCATCACCTGTCCGCCCACCGAAAAGCGCCAACCCCTTCCGCCGCAGTACAACGCCCTTGTCACCGCGCTCAAAGCCAAGTTCGACCAGCAGTATCAGGATTACCTCGCCGCGGGCGGCACGCCGCACCGGCTTACGGCCTCGCAGCGGTGGGCGCTGGACACGATCCGCGATGCCTACAAACAAGCTGCCGCTCTGTTGACCCAAACGCCTGAGACAAAAGACATGCTCACCCGTCTGGAACGGCTTCGGAGTCTGTGGAGCGTCAGTCCATTGGATGGGCGGGTGGAATTTGCCCTGCGTGGGCTACGCAACCAGAAGCCTGCCCTCGACGATGCCATCAAGCGGCTGGAGTCGCTCGCGTTCGAGCACAAGCTCGACGTGCTGGCCGAGCGGCATGGCGAGATTTCCAAATTGGCCCTCGAGCCAGCAATCATTTGTACCGAAGCATTGATATGAGCGCAGGCCCCGATCAATCCGCCGACTTTATGTTCGGGTTGGAGAGCGAAGAGACCGCCGCTGGACCACGTTCAGAGAAAAGGTGGTCACAATCTCCCACCCCCATGAAGAGCGACCCCCTCGCACTCCAGGCTCAACAGAGTATTCTCTTTATCCGAAAACAAAGGGTCATGCTCAGTCATGATCTTGCCCGGCTCTATGAAGTGCCGGCCAAAGCCCTCAACCAGGCGGTAAGACGGAATCGGGAGAGGTTTCCGGATGATTTCATGTTTCAGCTCAGCCCTGATGAATCAGAAAACTTGAGGTCACGAATTGTGACCTCAAGTTGGGGTGGCAGCCGGGTCCGGCCGTACGCCTTTACCGAACAGGGCGTTGCCATGTTGTCCAGCGTGCTTCGCAGTCGCCGCGCCGTCCAGGTCAACATTGCCATTATGCGCGCCTTCGTGCGCCTGCGTGAGATGCTCCTGACGAACGCCGACCTCGCGCGCAAACTGGCAGACCTCGAGCGCAAATACGACGCCCAATTCAAAATCGTTTTCGAGGCCATCCGCCAGCTCATGGCCCCTCCGCCGGCACCCTCCAAACCGGAGATCGGCTTCCACGTGAAAGAGGACCTGGTCCCGTATCGTACCCACAGAAGATCCGGGCCCCGACGAGCACTCCGAAAGGCCTGACCGATGCCCGCCGAACCCACAGCTTCAGCCCAGAAACGGAAGCAAG
>JAGWYX010000295.1 GCA_018969165.1 Verrucomicrobiota bacterium | reverse complement strand
GCGCTTCGGTCTGGGTGTCGGCGAGCGGGAGTGGAGCGGAGGGACAAAGCGAAGCGAATGCGGAGTGCGGCCCGCAGCGAAACGTTGCGAACCCGAGCCCCAGACGGAAGCGGGGCGCGTTTGGCGTTCCCGATTGGCCCGATGGTGACGAGCGCGAGCGGAATGCAGCGCAGCGGCCACCGCCCGGAGGGGGTCGGGCGGGCGGTGGACGTGACGCGGAATGGAAAGAGCGTTGGTCACGGCGGGTTAAACGCGGATGCGCAATGGCCGTCGCGCCTGATGATCCTCCACGATTGCTTCCTTGGCTGTGACCGATAGATCCCCTTCCTCGCCCGGAGTGGTGGCGAGGCGATTTGACGCTTGGTTCTTGGTGAGGTCGAGCGCTTCGATGATTTCCTGCTGGCGTCCAGCCAGTTGTTCGAGCCGTTCCGCGTACTCGAAGGACGCGCCGATCCTGGGTTCGATGTCGTGGACGCGCTTCTGAGCGTCCTTGATGTTCTGGCCAATCGTGGAGGCGGTCTCGTCCAGGCCCTGGACAGTGTGCTCCAGGGAACGGATCGTGCCGAGGGCGGTGTCGCCGACCTTGGCGAAATAGGTGCCGACGCCCTTAACCACAACATGGGCCTGATCCATGAGCGATGACGCGACAAAAACTTCGAACCCGGCGAAGCGACCGATACGGCACTCTCCACCTACCCGACGAATCCGGTCGGCCTGGCGACGGATGAGCTCGCCGGCCACACCGCGGTCGCTGAGTCGTTGGCCATCAATTTCGATGGCGAAGGCATCGCCGCGAGTGTCCTGACGCGCGGCGATGTCGCGCTGAACCGCATCCAGGTGGCGTTCATAACTCGGTATGTCCTCATGCAAACGGCGAAGCGTCGAGCGCAAGCCGAACTGCGTTTGCCGATGTTGCGAGGAGAGGCGAGTGAGCCGGGCGATCTCGGCGTCGATGGTGGCTTTCTCGATGATGAGCGGATTGCCGGAGGCGATGGCCTTTACCTCTGCGTAAGTCAGGGCCGCTCCGTCAACGTCTTCGATCCGGCGGAGGTTCGCCTCCCCGGTCATGACCTGGTTGATGAACTTGGCTTTGGTTTCGAGAGTCTGCCACATGTACGCGTCGAAGCTGCCTTCCGTCACGTAACGAAAGATGTGAACGGCGGCGTTGCGATTGCCTTGGCGGAGAATGCGGCCCTCACGCTGCTCGACGTCAGCCGGGCGCCACGGAGCATCGAGGTGATGGAGGGCAACGAGCCGCTGCTGGACGTTGGTGCCGGTGCCCATTTTTTGGGTGCTCCCGAGGAGGATTCGGACCTTGCCGGCGCGGACGTCCTTGAACAGCCCGAGCTTGGCTTCGTCGGAATCGTAATCCTGGATGAAGGCGATCTCAGCGTCTGGCACGCCTCGGGTGACCAGTTTGGCCCTCATATCGTCGTACACCGAAAAACCGCCGCCATCCCTGGGAATGGAAAGGTCGCAGAAAATGAGCTGCGTGAGGCGGTCAACCCGGGTCTCCTGCCAGATTTGATAGATCCGTTCGACCGCGAGGTTCACTTTGCTGTCGTGATGATCCCGCGCGCCAGCGTCGAGGAGGCGCAAGTCGAGCGCCGCCTTGCGACCCTCGGTGGTGATTTTGAGCATGTTGTCCTCGCGCGGATCGATGCGATTGGTTTTCAACGCTTCGGCGCGCGCCGCCAGGTTGTTGACCAGTTCTTTGAGTTCCGCAGTACACGCGGCGCTGACGACCATGGGTTTGCCGTTGGCGATCTCGGGAACGGGCAGTTTAAGCATCTCCGCCGTCTGGATGTCGGCCACCTGCCGGAACTGCTGCATCAACTCGGGGACATTGATGAACCGCGCAAAGCGGGTATTGATCCGGTAGCCCGCGCCATCGGGCGACAATTCCATCGCCGTGACCGGCTCGCCGAAGGTTCCAGCCCAGGAATCGAAGTGATGGATATTCTGCCGGCGCAACGCGTCCATCTGCAAGTAGCGCTGCATGGTGAACATTTCTGCGACGCTGTTGGCAATGGGTGTGCCGGTGGCGAACACCACACCGCCGCCGCCGTTGACGCGTTGGACGTGGCGAACCTTGAGGAACATGTCGAAAGCCCGCTCGGACGCCGTCTGCGGCAAACCCGCAATGCGCGTCATTTTGGAGATGTAAAACAGGTTTTTAAAGTAATGGGCCTCGTCCACGAACAGTCGATCGACACCGATCTCCTCGAAGGTGAGCGTGTTATCCTTCTTAGCCTCGGCTATGAGCGTTTTCAGGCGGGTTTCGAGCCGTTTCTTGGCGCGTTCGAGGTCCTTGACGATCCGGCGGCTCCCTTCGTCGCGCTTCTGCTGCAGAATCGCCAATTCCAGTTCGTGCAACTCTTCACGAAAGAATTCCTTCTTCGTTTCGGCAGCCAGCGGAATCCGCTCGAAACCCGAGTGAGTCACAATGACCGAATCCCAATTGCCGGTCGCGATTCGGCTCATCAATTCGCGCCGCTTGGCCGATTCAAAGTCCTCCTTGGAAGCCACGAGGATATTGGCGCCGGGATAAAGCGTCAGTAGTTCAGATGAGAACTGGCCGAGCATGTGGTTCGGGACGACGAACATCGGCTTTCGCGCCAGTCCAAGCCGCTTCAGTTCCATCCCGGCGGCAACCATCGTGTAGGTTTTGCCCGCCCCAACGACATGGGCCAGGAGCGTGTTCGGCGTCTGAAGGATTCGCCAAACAGCAGCCTTCTGATGCGGGTGGAGAGTAATGGCTGGGCTTGCGCCCGGCAAAGTCAGGTGCTCGCCGCTGAACGTCCGCAGGCGCACGCTATTGAACTCGTCGTTGTATTGCCGCACCAGCCGTTCCCGTCGTTCGTCGTTCTCCCAAATCCAATCTTTGAACCTTCCCTTGATCTTTTGCTGCTTGTCCCGGGCGGTTTCGGTGGCGGGGCCGTTGACGACGAATTTGTCGTCATCGGTCCGGTCGTAAACGGTCGGCACCTTGAGATTCAACGCGTCCTGCAAGAGGTCGAGCGCGGGGGAACGGTCAGTTCCCCATTCCGTGAGGTTGGCGACGCTGTTCTTCGCCGTCCAACCGCCGTTGACGATCCATGTGCCGATAACCGGCGCGTGACTCACCGTGATGTCGCTCTCGCCGAGGATTTCCTGGGCGAACTTCTGTACGTCTGTGGCTGGAACCCAGGAAGCGCCCAGTCGGACATCGATCTCGCTTGCCGACAGGTCCTCCGGTTGGACGGTCTTCAGCGCTTCGACATTTTCCGCGAACTGTGTGTTCACCAGCGCCGCGGCCTCCGCGTCGACAAGCTTGGCGCGGACGTTGCCGGACAGATATTCGTCATCGGTTTCCCACTGACGTGTTTGCGGATTCAGGAATATCGCGCCCTTTAGCTCTGGGAGAAAATTCTCGGGTGCCCGGTCGAGCAAGGCCGCCATGTGGTCCAGGTCCACACGACCCCGCTCGTTGAGCGTCACGAGCAAGGCTTCCTTCGCGGAGCCGACCACATCGACCGGTTTCGAATATTGGATCGTTCGCTCGCGGAAGATGGCGGCCTTGATCGCCCTTTTCGTTTCCTCGTCGAAGTGCTCCAAGGAAAGCAGGAGTGGCAAATCAGGGTCGCCGCGAAACGCCGCGGTGTTCGGACGCGTGGAGATAGGACCGAAGCGCGAGACGTAGTGGTCGTAGGCGTGGTTGAGCCGCTCGCGCGCGGCGGCAACTTTTTCTTCGTCGCTCCCGTCGACTTGTGTCCGGAGACACTCGCGCGCAGCGTCCCGGACCTGGATCAGTCCCCGGACACGTTGGCGCGTGGTGCCGGGTAGGTCTGAGAGCAGTTTCAGAGCGTCGCCGTCGCGGATAGCAACCTCGCCCTCTACGAGACAATAAGCATTCGGTTTGATGTGTTCCGGGACCGGGAAGGTTTCCAGCGGGTCCGGTTCGGGAGCCTCGATGGCCTGGCGTTGATAGACCGCCTCGGGGAGTCGGCCCACGGCGTCAGCGAGAGCGGTGGCGAGGTCACGCCCGTCGCTTTCCAACGTTGGTTCGGCCTGGCGGTACATGCTGCCCGTGAGGCGCATCTCGCCGAGCATCATTTCGGGGTTCGCAGCGAAATATTCGTTGATCGAGATGCTTTCGCCCGCCGAGTTAGTGATTTCGACGGTGTTCCGCCATGCGAGATCATCTGGACGTTCACCAGGCCGGAGTTTCCGAAGCATGATGATGTCCGTGGTCACCTCCGTGTTGGCGTTGGCCTTGAACGCATCGTTGGGCAGACGGATTGCGCCGAGGAAAGCGGTGCGTCGAGAGAGATACTCGCGGAGCGTGGCGTCGTGCTTGTCGAGTGTGCCTTTGGACGTGATGAACATCAGCAGGCCGTCTGGGCGCAATTTCTCCAATGCGGCAGCGAAGAAATAATCGTGGATCGGGAAATGCCAGGAGTTGAATCGCGGATCGAAAGGCTGGTAATCGCCGAACGGCACGTTGGAGATGGCCAAGTCGTAGAAACCATCGGCAAGCCTGGCTTCCTCAAATGGCTGGTGGCGAACGTCGGCGTCGGGATAAAGGGCTTTGGCAAGCCGCGCCGTGATCGAGTCGATTTCGATCCCGGTAATGATCGAACGCGAGTGCATTTCCTCCGGCATGAGACCGACGAAATGGCCGAGGCCCAAAGTGGGTTCGAGAACCCGGCCATAGTCGAAACCGAATCGTCCCAACGCGGCGTACATGCCACGGATCACTACGGGAGGCGTGTAATGGGCGTTGAGTGTCGTGGCGCGGGCGGACCGGTGCTCCTCGTCCGTCAGCAGTTCGGAGAGTTCGATCTGTTCCTTGCGAAACTCGTGGGCGTTGACATCGAAGACCTGGGGAAGGCAGCCCCAGCCGACATAGCGGACCAGCACCCGCCTTTCTTCCCGCGTGGCGGACCGCCCTTCGCCCTCAAGCTCCCTCAGCAGCCGGATGGCGGCAAGGTTGTCGCGACATTTCTGCTTGAGCGAGCCGGCGCCGAGCCGGTCCTCGGCAGAAATACGGTAATTGTTCTGATTCCGTGCTGGGTCTACTGAGTCTGGGGATCGGCGGCTGCGTCTTCGGGCGGAAGAAAGATGTACCGCTCCCTCACCGTCTCCCAGGCCTGGTCGTGGGCCTGTTGCGGCGTCAATCCCTGCCGGATCAACTGGCGCCGGATGCTGTCCATCTCCTCGTCGGTCCTCTCCTCCGCCTCCCGCAACATTTCCTGGAGGCGCCCCTGGCGTTCCAGTTCGGCGACCATCTTCGGCCGGAACTGCCGCCAATGTTTCTCGGCCATCAGGCTGTATCCGGTCAGTGTGCTCATAGACTTTTCCTTTCGGATTGAAAAGTTCCAGTTGGCCTTGCGCCGCTGATTTCTGCCGTTTGAAGGCCATGTGAATCTTCGTCAATTCTGTTGGTTTGGCAACCTCACCTTGTCATCCGGTGCGGGGTGCGTGGGACCACCGGATGTCCGCATGGTCACCGCACCGCGACGCTTTGTGCCGGAGGTTCGGGTCCCTTGATCAGCTCGCGGTAAGCCAGCGGGTAGAGCTCAGTGAAGGGGACTCTGAACACCTTCGCAAAAAAGATGAGTTGGTCGGCGGTCACAGCGGTGCGGCCGGATTCGATGTTGGCGATCACCTCCCGACTCACGTCCCAGTCCTGGAGTTGCAGCTTGACCGCGAGCATTTCTTGAGTCCAGCCCCGCTCAAACCTGAGTTTGACGATCTGCGGACCAACGAGATTGGGGCAGAGCAAACGCATACATT
>JAGWYX010000294.1 GCA_018969165.1 Verrucomicrobiota bacterium | reverse complement strand
GGGTCGAACGTGTTCGGGAAGGCATAGACTGAACCGTTCGTCGTTTGAGGCAGCCAACCGGCATAAGAGTTTGTCATGTAGTTTGTGTTGCCGACGTCCGTGTAAACATAAAAGTAGTTGCGGACGGTCCCGTGGACGCCGCTCACGGTGATGAGGAGGCCTTTGTCGGTCGAGGTGTCCTTGAGACCCAAAAACTGGTTCGTGGCATACGGCGTGATGAGATTCGTCAACGTCAACGTCGTGGTGTTGTAAACGAGCGTGCTGCTGATCTGGATCACATCCGTCATGTTGGTGAGCAGAGGAGGCCCGTAACCCGCGTCGTATAGAAACGACGCGGTATGCTGATACGGATCGGTGACGTTCGTGACGCACTCGTAACCGTTGAACGCGGAATACTGCAGCGTCGTTGAGTTGTTGTCGACGTCGGTGATGTTGGTTAAACAGACCGCGGAGCCGATCACTGAATACGCGAATGTGGTGGTATTCCCGACCGGATCAATGTGCTTGGTCCGGAAATACCGCGTGACTCCATTTGCATCGGTGTTCGAATACGCGAACACGTCCTGAGCGCCCGTCGGGTATTGGACGACCGGATTATTCGAGATGATGGCCAGCGTCATCTGCCCGCGAAAACTGGGAGAGCCATTGAGCGTCAGCGTCGTCCGGCCACCGATGCCATTATAGAGATCGAAGGTGTTAGTCGCCGCATTGTGCAAGACCACGTAACACCGCCATCGGCCAAACCAGCCATTGCCGAAAGTGAATACGAAGGCGGTCGAATCCTCGGTAGTTTCCTGGTAATCCCTTTCACTTTTGTATACGAGTTGCAGTTGGATTGCATCGCCTCTGCTCGGCTGATACACGAGTGGTGTATCCTGAAGCCAGAGATTAAGCATCGGCTCCGTGACAGACCAAATCGGCATGCCGGGTGCTTGCGAACAATTTCCTTGTGAATCACAGATGTAGCGCGACTGGTTTTCTATTCTTTTCAGCTTGTCCGAACTCCCCTGGCATGTGGAGCACTGGTCCGGCCGGCGGATGGCGTCGTTTGGTCCCTTGTGGCCTTGCCCGCCAGCATTGCTGCCTCCTCCTCCCTCACCACCGCCGGATGACCCTCCCGGTATGCATGACGATTGACAAGTGGTCGTGTCGTCCTCGAAACACAGGTAATCGTCACCTGTCGGAACACACTGATAGCAATACCCGCTAGCACTCCAGCACGCAAACCAACTGGCGAAGGTTTCCGGCAGGTTGAAGCGCAGGAACAGGATGATGACGAATCCGAGGCACGGCAACGTGACGCGCAGACTCAAGCGCCGTCGAGGTTTCGCGGCCGACGTGGTGGTGGCGGTGTTGGTTTCGTTTACTTCACGCCCCGAAGGGTGCGTCAGGGTGATTTTGGTCGGGTCGGTCATAACTCACTCCATTCTGTTATAGGAGGCAATTCCCGCTATGAACTTCAGTGTCGAGTATCGGAAAGGGTTACGGAATAACGGCGTTGGTTTTAGGTTCGGTGATTTGAACGGCAAGACCCAAATCCGGACCGGTGTTCCAGGCGATTTCTCCGGAATCGACCGATCCGTTGCCGTTGGCATCCGAGAGGTAATCGGGAATGCCATCGCCGTTGGCATCCCAGAGTCCTCCTCCGGCCACATTCGGTGTGGAGAAGAAGAGGCCACTCACAACTGCCGCAGTTGCACTGCCGGCATTGCACGTTACCGTGATAGTTATGTTGCCTGTGACATCCCAAAGCAGCCACTTGCCGTCAACCAGGGGTGAAAAACTTCTGCTGTCCAAACTGGTACCAGTAGCCGTGTCTGTGACTGCAAACGTCTCGTTTCGAGTGGTGTTGTCCCAGTTCAGGGTGTACAGCGCCAACCGGTGCACCTTACCATCACTGAAGCCGAGCGTGATCGTGAAGTTGCTGTTGCTCCACCAGCATGCGGCAATCCGCCCTGACGTCGATGCGCGTTGCAGCGCGCGGGTATCCGTGGTGCTGGTCGCCCAGGTATACAAGCTATTGCCACTCGGGGTCACGGTCGCGTAGGCGGGGTAGGAATAAGAGTCGTTGATCACGTTGTAGCCGTCGGCGCCGTAGGTTCCCTGCCAGTTGCCCGAGGTGGTAGCATCCAGAGCGACAAAGGTGGCACAGCCATCGGTTGTCTTCGTGTCTAAGAACAGCCCGCTGACCACCGCGTTGGGCGAACCGGTGTTCGTGATCGTGATGACCACGTTGCCCACTATTTCCCAAACAAGGTAGGTCCCGTTGTGGAATGACGAGACGCTCCTGGAGTCGAGTGTGGACCCGGTCGTCGGATCGGTGATCGTGATGGTTTCGCTCCGGCTCGTGGTGTCCCAATCCAGAAAATACAGCGCCAGCCGGTGCACCTTGCCGTCATTTTGGTTTACGGTGATGGCGAACGACGTTGACGAATACCAACACGCCGCGGTCCGGCCGGAGCTGTTCGCATCCTGCAGGTTTCGGGTGTCACTCGAACTGGTGCTCCATTCCCAATTGGCGTCGCCGCTGTCCTGCACCGTCGCATACGCCGGGAGATCGGCGTAATCGTCGATGGTGACGTAGCCGTCCCCGCCGTACACCCCCTTCCAGTTGCCCGAGGTGGTCGTGTCGCTCCCGACATAGGTGGCTCGCGCCGCCGGCAGGCTCTCAGCCACGTAGTGGAATCCGATGGTGACAGTGTTGCCGGTTTCCTTGGCCTCGTTGAGCGTCGAGGTTTCCTGGTATAGTCCCGCCGAGCTCGCCGTGCGGCTCCCGGCGGCGATAAGCGAACTCAGGTTCCCGCCGGAGGTGGGGTAGTAGCGCGCCCCGAGGGGACCCGTCAGATAATCGGCCGCGGTTGGGGTCTTGTCGCTGCCCGTCGAGCCGCTGAGCGAGGTCGTGTTGATGTAGCCGTTGTGGTTGTTCTGGGTGGCCGGGGAGCTCGCGTCGGTCAATGAGCAGTTGTCGAAGAGGTTGTCCTGAAAGATCCAGTTGTTCGTTGTCGCACGGTAAACGGTGCACAAGCCGCGGCGGAACAGGTTGTTGTAGAGGGAGACGGTCGCGTAGTACTCGAAGGACGAGGCGACTCGGTCGAACAGGTTGTTGTTGAGCGCGTAGGTGGAGGTCGACGGTCCAAAAAGGTGCTGTGTGCCGCTGTATGTCTGGCAGTCGCGCATCGTGAGCGAATTCAAAAGCCAGGAGCTCGTGTGTGCGTAGATGTGGTAGCCGCAGGAACTGATGCCGTCGAACGACGTGAAGAGGAGGGTCGCGCTCGACGGTCCGTTGCCGTAGTTGTAGGGCGTGAGGAAGATGGTGCTGCCGAGGGTTGCACTCCCCCAGTTCATCGGCACCTCCTGGACGTTGAAATACCGGGTCAGGTGGTTCAAGGCAAGCGGCGAGCCCTGGCTCACCAGTTTGCTGTTGTCCTGGAGCCAGACACCATTGTTGCCGTACATCGCGAGCACGACACCGTTCGTGAGCGTCAAGGTAGCATTCGTCACCGCAAGCGCATCCACGGTGTAGTCGATGGGCTCGTAGTGGTAGCCCAGATCCGGCGTGTCTCCGTCGCGCTGGGCCTGGGGCGAGAGCGCCGTGTTGACGGAGAGCGTGGAGCCACCCAGGTCGATGGGCGGGTAGGTTGTCTTCTGTTGCAAATCGGCCAGGAGATACGGATTGATGGTCTTGGTTCCGGCGTCCCGGTAGGTGCTATTCGCTGCCAAGTAGTGACTTCCGGCACCCACGGTCTGAAACACGTTCGCGCTGCTGCTGTTCGTCTGGCAGTCGTACGCGGTGTAGGTGAAACTGCTCGCGTTCGTTATCTGGACCATGAGGCAGTTCGTCAGGGCGAGCGAACTCGTAGCCGAGGCGTAGGCGACCTGCCCGCACTGGTCAAACGTGATGTTCTCGCCCACGCCGGTGTAGCTCGCGCCATAAAGGGCATTGACGGTTTGGTACATGAGCGCGTTGCGCAGGAAAAACACGCTGTTGTTGGCATACAGGCCTTGGTTGCAATTCACGAACTGGCTGTGCGAGAGGACGCTCCCGTTGCCGCCCCAGTAATAGTAGTAGATGCCCTGCTGGGCATACCGGAAGTAAAGGTAGTTCAGCGTGCTGCCCATCTGAGTCAGATACAGCATCCCGTTGCCGTAATATCCCGAGGGTGAACCGGTGGAGCCGCTGATCGTGTCGCCCACGGTGTTATCGTCTTTGCTCGTGAAGATGGCCGGGCGGTAGGCGCTCGTCTGGCACTGGACCACTCCGGAAAGGTTGAGTTGGCCGCTCGCGGCGTTCGTATATTTGACTACGGTGCCACCTTCGATCACCGTCGTGCCGCTCAGGTTCACCGTGCCGCTCACGTAATATGTCGTGTCGCCCTGGAGGGTTAGGTTGCTCTGGCTGCTCAGGATGGTGAAATCCAGGACGACACCGCGCGCGGCAGCCGGCTCAGCCCGCCTGATGCTGGCCGTCCGGGAGGTCTTCGCCTTTTTCAGCCTCGAGGTTGCGAGCGAGACGGGCAGATGCCGGGTCATGCCTTTCCTCTGACGAGCCATTGCCTTGGTTGCGTCGCGCCACTGCGCCTCGGCGGCGGCCGGCAGGGCTGCCAGGTACGGCACGAGATCGGCGTACGGCACCGACTCGATGAGAAACGTTTGTCCCTGGATAACCGCCCAAGACTTCGAGATCGGGAGCACTTCGGCCAAGGGAACCGGCGGTCCGCCCTGCGGGTCCGGCAGGCTGTACGCATTGCCCGGCCCCATTTGCATGGCGCCGAAATCCAGAAACTCGTTCGTTTCGGCGAGGCCCGACGCGCGGAGCACTTGCCGCGCGTCAATCCGGGGGTTCGGTGGGTTGAAGAACTCGGTCCACACCTCAACGCGGGTCGAATCGGGATTGAGGCCGAACTTGGTCGGCGACGGAAGCTGCTTGCGCAGAATAATGTCCTGCTCCAGGCCATCGAGCCGCATGGTGTACAGTACGTCCGCCGAGATCGCGTCAAAGGCATCAGGGTAGGTCACTTGGTTCTGGCCCACCAACTGGCCGACGCTGCTCTTCGTATTGCCGACGAAGACGCTCTTGCCAGTGTCAGTGGCGGTAAATGCCACGCCCACGACCTGGCATTCCAACCGCTTCTGGTCCGGGGTCAAAAGGTCGATGGTGCCTCCCTGGGCGGTGATGTTGGGCGCGAAGATCGCTTGGTGCTGCGCCTTCCGCGCCACCGCGCTCCCGTTCACCAGCTCGATCACGTCGCTCGCCGAGACCCATTGGTTGGCAGTCGAGCTCCAGACGTTCATGCCGGTCCGCAGTTCCACGAACCGGTTGGTACGGATCACCGAGTTGCCGGCGGAGTCAATCGTGGCGCTCGTTGTGTGCCAGGTTTGTTGGTTTGGCCCCGCATCGACAATTGTCATGGAGAGCGGTGGGGTGGCGACCTGTGCCGGGACATTAAGCACCAGAGCCAGGAGCGCAGCGGGGGGCAGGGCTGTTTTCATAAGGAGTATCCTCTCAGTGATGGGGGCAGCAAAGTTGTATTCCACGCACCGTCAGTCCCGGCTCCGCGGCGAATACTGCGGCGCTCCAACCAATGGGTGCGCTTCGTTCTGTTCATCGTGACGGAGCCAGTTCCAGAGACGGCAGTTCGCGAGAGCTCAATAACAGACCAATGTGCACGACTGGCTCCAGTCGAAGGCGTTGGCTTTGTACGACCAGAACGCCTCGCCGACACCGATGCTCGGATTGCTCGGCGACCAGGACCCCGTACCGCTGCTGTAGGTGAAGGTGTTGT
>JAGWYX010000293.1 GCA_018969165.1 Verrucomicrobiota bacterium | reverse complement strand
GACGTGAGTCGGCTCGAACTGCATTCGAGCGGCTTGGGCAATGGCGTGGCGGTGCCGTTGTGCGAAAGGCGCCCCGGCTGGCAAAGGGGTCGTCCGCGGGAGAAGATGGAGCGGACTGACGTCCGCTGCTACGGAGGTTTTGGCGCGCGGCCGTAGCAGCCGACGTGAGTCGGCTCGAACTGCATTCGAGCGGCTTGGGCAATGGCGTGGCGGTGCCGTTGAGCGAAAGGCGCTCCGGCTGGCAAAGCGGTCGTCCGCGGGAGAAGATGGAGCGGACTGACGTCCGCTGCTACGAGGGTATTGACGCGCGGCCGTAGCAGCCGACGTGAGTCGGCTCGAACTGCATTCGAGCGGCTTGGGCAATGGCGTGGCGGTGCCGTTGTGCGAAAGGCGCCCCGGCTGGCAAAGCGGTCGTCCGCGGGAGAAGGTGGAGCGGACTGACGTCCGCTGCTACGGCCGGAGCCGCGACATTTCGCATTCCGCATTTGCCTCACCCCAACCCCAGCAGTCGCCCGCCTTGGTAAGTCAGGAAGGCCAGGCCCCAGGCCAGCAGACCCATGTAGGCCCACTGGAACAGCGGCCACTTCCAGGAGTTGGTTTCGCGCCGGACGATGGCCACCGTGCTGACGCATTGCAGCGCGAAGACGTAGAAGACCATCAACGTGACCGCCACCAGCGGGGTATAAACCAGCGAACCGTCCTCGCGCTTTTGCGCGCGCAACGTGTCCGCCAGGCTCTTGGCCGCCGTCTCGGACTTGTCGTAATCGCCGACGTTATAGACCGTCGCCATGGTGCTGACGAACACCTCGCGCGCGGCAAACGACGCGACAATGCCGACGCCCATTTTCCAGTCGAAGCCGAGCGGCGCAATCGCGGGCTCGATGAGTTGGCCCAGGCGTCCGGCGAAGCTGCGCCGGAGTTTCTCGCCCGCCTCGGTCTTGTTCAGGTCGTCCAGCGCCGCCCGCTGCTCGGGCGTTGGAATCGTGGAGGTGGGAGGGCGGTGCCGCGGTGCCGCCTGGCCGAGCGGCAGCTCGGCCCTACCGGGTTCGAGGCGGGGTCTGGACTCGCTCGGCAGCCTTTGCGCGAGGATAGCTTGGCGCTGGGCGGCGAAGTGCTGATCCACCGCGGCGCTGCGCGGGTAGGTGGCCAGGAACCAGAGCAGGATGTTGATGCCCAGAATCACGGTGCCGGCGCGGCGCAGAAACAGCTTGGAGCGGTCCCACATGTGGCGGACGATGGTCGCGAGCACCGGGCGTTTGTAAGGGGGCAGTTCCATGATGAGCAATGGCGTGCCGCTGCGCAGGAGGGTCTTCTTGAACAGCCACGCCATGAGTAGCGCAACAACGATGCCCAGTAGATACATCGAGAGCATCGTCAGCCCGGACAAGGTCAGGACGCCGAGATACCGTCGCTCGGGGATGCAGGCGGCGATCAACAGCGTGTAAACCGGCAACCGCGCCGAGCAGCTCATCAGCGGCGACACCAGGATGGTGACCAGTCGGTCTTTGGGACTTTCGATGGTGCGCGTCGCCATGATACCCGGGATGGCGCACGCGAACGAGCTGAGCATCGGGATGAAGCTCTTCCCGTGCAACCCGACACGGCTCATCAGTCGGTCCATGAGAAAGGCGGCGCGCGCCATGTAACCGGTGTCCTCGAGCAGGCTGATAAACAGGAAGAGCAGGCAGATTTGCGGCAGAAACACGATCACCGCGCCGACTCCCTGGATGACGCCGTCCACCAGCAGGCTCTGCAAATCGCCCGGAGGAAGAAGGTGCGCCACCTGGCTGCCCATCCAGTCCACGCCAACGGTCAACAAGTCCATCGGGATGCGGGCGAAGCTGAAGATGCTTTGGAACATCAGCGTCATGATGGCGACAAAAATCAGAACGCCCCAGATTCTGTGAGTCAGGACGCGGTCCAGTTTGTCGCTGAAGGTCTCGCCCGTGATGGCTTCTTCGGTGGTAACCGCCTGCTGGATTACCGCCGCTCGGGCATAGCGCGCCTCGATGGTGGCGCTGCGCCAATCGATCCCGGCGGCCTCGAGTCGCCGGCGCGCGGTGGCGATTTCCTGGTGGATGGCCGGCGGGTAATGGTTGCCCGAGGCGGCCGCGTTCTTGGCGTCGGTCAGCAGCAGCAGGGCCTCGGCGAATCGACGTTCCCCACGGCTCGGCGGCCCTGCGCGCAACTGATCGGCGATGGCCTCGGCTTCCCGGGCGAACAGAGGTGGCAATGCACAAAAGCGCGCCGGGGACGGCGGCGGGTTCCCGGCGCGGATGAGGTCCAGGATGTGTCGGCGCAGATCGGGCACGCCCTGACCGAGGCTGGCGATCATGGGCACGACCGGAACGCCAAGCGCCGCGGCGAGCTGAGAGGCGTCGATCCGGTGGCCGTTGGCTTCGGCGACGTCGGTCATGTTCAGCGCGATGATCGTCGGGTAACCCAACTCGATCACCTGGGTGGCGAAGTAGAGATTGCGCTGGAGATTGGAGGCATCGACCACGACGATGACGGCCGCCGCGGCGGGGACCTCGAGCAGTCGGTGGAAGAGGACGTCGCGGGCGATTTGTTCGTCGAGGGATTGCGGGCTCAGACTGTAGGTACCGGGCAGGTCCAGCACCATCACCGGGTTGGTCGGCGGGGCACCCAGCAGGCGTCCTTCCTTGCGTTCGACGGTGACACCGGCGTAGTTGCCGACCTTGGCACGGAGCCCGGTCAGGGCATTGAAGAGCGTGGTCTTCCCACAATTCGGATTCCCGGTCACCGCCACGTAGGGCGGAATGGACTTCGAGGGCCGGGGCGACGTCGTCGGAGCCGGCACAGGATTTCCTGAACCCCGGCCTGGACCGGTCGCGCCGAGCACGCGGGCAGCCGCGGCGTCTGGCGCGCCCGGTTGTTCGGGAGCCGCCGACGCGGGTGGGCGCTGGCCGGGTTCGAGGGGAGCGCGGGCGGACTCGGGTCCGCTGTCAGGAGGATTACGGAGCGGATTCATGGTCTCAGGAGCCTGGCGGGCTCGCGACCAGAATCTGTTCGGCTTCGTGTCGGCGGAGAGTGAGATGATAGCCGCGCACTTTGATTTCGACGGGATCGCCGAGAGGGGCGAAGCGGACCAATTGGACCAGGGTTCCGACCAGGAGGCCCATTTCAAGGAGGCGGGCGCGGTTTTCGGGGGGCACGTTGATGTGCGTCACCGTGGCGGCGGCCCCGAGGGTGAGGGACGTGAGCGGCTGGCTTCGGTCGGGCATCATTTGACGCAGGCGGTGGGGCGGTTGGCAGCCGGCACCCCAGGCAGTCAGCGGCTGGCTTTGGCCGGATCCAATTCGGTCACCTCGACTGGCGAGGGGACGGGTTCGACCAGGATGAACTCGGCCAGTTGGGAACTCAGGCCCAGGCGAGCATTGCAGACCTGGCAGATCACATTGGCCTGGCGGCTGAGCAGCCGGATTTTTTGCTCCTCGCAGAATCCCAGTTCCCGCAGGCGATGAGTCACTTCGGGCGCGGCCGCCAATTGTTTGATCCGGACACACGCCCCGGTGCGGACCTGGTTCAAGGGGCAGAGAAAGGGTTGACCGCAGGCCGGGGCGGGCTCGGGTGGCATCGGGTCACTCACAGCGAGGCAGTCTAGGTCAGTTGAGACTTGGTTGCAAGAGGCTTTTTGCCGGGTCTTGACTTGCCGCTCTTTTCGACGCATCAAGGAGCCATGACCGCACGCGTGCTGGTGATAGACGACGAGGAGGATCTCCGCGCCCTGCTGAAGGAGGCCCTCACCGACGCCGGCTACACCGTGGCCGATGCGGCCACCGGCGATGAAGGGATTGCCCTGTATCGGGCGAGCCCGGCGGATCTCGTGATCACCGACGTGCTCATGCCCAAGAAGGTCGGGTTGGAAACCATCATGGAACTCAAGCGCGATTTTCCCGACGCCAAGGTCATTGCGATTTCCGGCGGCTTTAACCGGCGCACGGACAGCGATTCGACGTTGGCGAAAACGCTCGGGGTTGACCGCACTTTGTCCAAGCCGTTTTCGCCCGAGACGCTGTTGCGGGTGGTGCGCGAGGTGCTGGAGGAGCAAGCATCCGCCTAGCGAGGCGCCAATCTGCCGGCCGGCCGAAATCTCATGGGTGAGGCGGGGTCAGGTCTCGACATTTGACATCCGGTTCGCCGGACAGGGGGATATGTCAAATGTCGAGACCTGACCCCGCCCCCATCTGCCTCATCTCGCAGCGGCCCGGCACGCGCTGCGGCTTGGGAGAAGCCGCAGTCCGATCCGATGGGGCCGGTTATCGGGTGACGCGGAAGAAGACCTGACTGCCGCCGAGCGGGAGCGAGACGGTGAACAGGTTGTTGCTGAGAATGGGAGGCTGGGTGACCGTGGTCCAGGTGTTGGTGGGCGAGAGGTTGGGCGTGGACTGGAGTTGGAAACCCGAGGCCGCGCCGGGCCAGGTCAGGACGAGGTTGGTGCCGCTGACCTTGGCCGTTAACGCGATGGCATCGGTGATGAGTTCGGTGATTTGCGTGGCCCACGTGGCACTGTCGGCGGGGTACATTTGGATGGTCCAGAAATGGGTCGGATTAACCGGGTCCACGCTCGTGGCGCTGTAATCGCCCCAGCGGCTGGTGCCCGACGGATCGGTGGGGTCCACGTTCTGATAGCTGGCCAGGCCCGCCTTGAGCAGGAGCAGACTGCCGAAGGTCAGCGTGCCATTGACGGTCTGGCCGGCTGCGGCATAAGCGCTGAGGAAGGAGTTGGAACTGGAGCCGTTGCAGGCAATGACGACCGTGCCGGCGGCGTTGGCGGCGATCGAGGGATAAAACAAATCCAGCCTGGCGTCGGTGAGGGTGCCGGTTTGGACGACCGTCTGGTTGACGGCGTTGATGACGAACCACTGGACCGCGGCGCGGTTGTTGAGCTCGGTGTTATGGGCGGCGTAGAGCTGGTCGCCCACGCGGCACACGGCGGCGCTGAAGCGGGTATCCCCGTCATCGAGGTTGCTGGAGCCGTCAGGTTGGGGGGGATTGATCGGGACGCTGTAAGGCGGGACCAGGAGCGGCGTGGGGGTGCTCAGGGAGGCATTGCCGGGGCTGCCCCCGTTTTCGATGAGGGTCAGCACCAGGTTGGAGTGGGACAGGAAATCATCACCAAGGTCGCCCACGGCAAGCACGGCTTCGGGGGAGGTGGCGTTCCCCGAGGTGAGGGCCGGTTGCAGGATGTAGCCGTAAGTGCCGTAGTCCAGGAGCCCGAAATTGGTGAGGCCGGCGACGGTCGGCGGGTTGGCCAACAGGCCGCTTTTGGGGATGGCCACCAGGGTAGGCCCCAGGCTGTTATTGGAGGGATCGAACATGTCGCCGCCCAGGTAGAGGCCATTGGCGTCCAGGCCGAACGTCGGGAAATCGGCGAAGTTGCCGCCGACCGGATCGGCCGGGATGGCAAAGCCGGTCCAGGTGCCGGTGGGGTCCGCGTTGCTGGAGACGGCCAGGAGGAATTGGTTGCTGGCGTTGGTATTCAGGTCAAAGTCCACCTGTACGGCGAACCACCGCTGCGAGGCGGTGTCGAAGATCAGACGCGGGTCGGTGACATCGAGATTGGAGGAGAGGTTAACGCCGGCTTTGGCCCAGAAGGCCAGGTCGGTCATGGTCTGCAGGCGCTGGCCATTGGTTTTACTGTAAACGGAAAAACGGCCGTTGATGAGTTCGACGAAGTGATTGGGGCCCACGGCGCCATTGGCGTCCGCGGGGAGGGCATCGGTGTCAACGCCGTAAATGCTCCCGGTGAAATTGAGTCCG
>JAGWYX010000292.1 GCA_018969165.1 Verrucomicrobiota bacterium | reverse complement strand
TCAAAATCAAGCCGCTGCGAGTCACAGACTCGCGCTCCAACCGCAAATTCGGACACTGCCGGGTTGGCGAACCAGTTGACCGTGGATCGGGCCTGTGTTATGGGTCCTATGATCACCACTTAACCTGAGTCAGCCATGCAACACCGCGCTCCGGGCACCCCCGGTCCGACGAAATCCCGCCGTGGAATGGAGTCCATGCCAGGTGGCACCAGGAGCCGTCAACCAGAGCCTTTGCGTCTCTGCCGCCGGCTGGGCTGCGCCGCTGGAGGGCTGGAGGCGAGCGGCGCGCCGGGCTTCACGTTGATCGAGTTGCTCGTCGTGGTCGCGATCATCGCGATCCTGGCTTCGCTGCTGCTGCCGGCGCTGAGCAGCGCCAAGGCCAAGGCCGACAAGGCGCTCTGTCAAAGCAACATGCGCCAGTGGGGCGTGGCCGTCCAGATGTATGCGGGCGACAGCCAGGATTCATTTCCCGACAACACCAAGGGTTTTGACCTGAGTTGGTGCAGCACCAACGTGCAGCAGTTCTGGCGGCAGTACCTCATGCCCCAGCTCAAGACCAAGACCGAGAAGGACAAGTTCCATGTGGTCTTCTGCCCCACCCAGGTCTGGCATCGCTACGCCGATCTGTGGCGCAACAACGATCCGAACGCGGACAACGAGCCGGTGTTGACCGGCTATTTCTACCTGCCGTATCGCGACAACTCGCTGAGCGCCTGGCCCTACAATTCCTGCGGGCTGAAGGATTGGCACTTCCGCAAGAAACTGGGCGGCACGCTGGCCAACGCCCCGATCCTCATCGACATGCTCCAGGGCCAGGGCATGGCCAGCAACAATGGCAACACCGTGAGCGTCCAGACCTGGTTCACCACCGACAATGGCAAGAACATCCCGACCGCCAGCCATCGCGGCGATAAGGGCGAACCGACCGGGGGAAATTTCCTGTTCGAGGACGGTCACGTGACCTGGTACCAGCGGCAGCAGATCGCGCTGGGCTCGTACGCCAGCCCGTGGCTGTGCTTTTACAAAATCCCGATCGCCACGCCGTAAGTCCCAGGACCCTCGGGGCCCGGTCGCGGGTGATCCCACCAAGCTGGGCTCGGACGTGTGCGACCCAAGTCCGTCAGGGACCGTGGGCGGTGATCACCCGCAGGGAGAGCACTGGTTTGCCAGCCCAGCCGAAGTTGCCAGTCAGGAACACGGTCTCGGGTGATGACCCGCCTGTTCCGGTCCTGTCCAGCCGCAAGGTCAGTTCCTGGCGCTCGCCGGCCTTCAGCTCGACGCGGCCAGGGCAGCTCACCTTCCAGCCGCGCGGTGAGGCGACCCAGAGCCGGCCCCGGACATGTTGGCCACTGAAGTTATACAGATCGACGGGGATCATCTCCGACTGCCCCGACATCAAGCGGTAGGCCAATTGGCTCAACACCGTTCGGTCGGCGGGCCAAACTGCTTGCAGCACCACCGGCGAGGCCCGACCCGGCAAGGGGCGCGCCGGGATCGGGGGTGCGGCCAAGAGCAGTTTGCGGCTAGAACCCGAAGGCAGGACGACGAAGACCGGCCCGCTGTGCAGCTCCAGCAAGCGGCCCCCGGGTGAGACCGGGCGGCCCAGGTAATCGAAGCGCGCCCAGGGATTGGCCGGCAGGGACAACGTCGCCGCGGGTCCGGTGCTCCAGGCGACCAGGAGTTCGCGCCGCTGCCGATCGCCTTCGAGCCGAAACACGAATGCCCCGATCACGGCATTCGTTGACCGCAGTCGGCCGAGAGGACGGGCGTTGACCAACAGCCGTCCCGCGGCGGCCAGCGCGACGTAGGCCGGCCGCGGCGACAGGTCGGGCCGCAGGATCCCGAACTGGGTCTGCCCTTCGGCGTAGTGCGGGAGCAGAAAATAGAAGACCTCCCGCGCGCCCTCGAAGATCGCGGCCGCGTACACCTTGGCCACTCGTTCGGCCTGCGTCCGCAAGGTGGCATCGGACGGCTCCTTCCGCGCGGGATCACCGGTCCACTTGACCGGGAGGCTGCATTCGGTCACTTGAAAGCAAAGGCGCCGGCCCTCGAGCCGCTCCAGTACGCTGCCCGAGTAGCGCCTGGCCCATCAGCCGAGACCGCGTGCGGCTTGATCCGTCGGCCAATTGCCTGCAGACTCCGGGCCTCAGGTGCCTGTGGAGCAGATCATCGTTTTCGTCAAGGCCCCGCGACCCGGCGCAGTCAAAACTCGCCTGGCAAAGACGCTCGGGCGGGGGGCGGCGTGCGATGCCTATCGGCGCCTGGTGGAAACGCTGCTCCAAAGGCTGCGGGACTTGCGGTGCGTCCAGGTGCGGTTCACGCCCGCTGACGCCGAACCGGAAATCCGCCCCTGGGTGCGCCCCGGTTGGGTAGCGTTGCCGCAGGACGAGGGGGATCTGGGGGTCCGCATGCAATCGGCGTTTGCCGCCGCCTTCCGGAACGGCGCCCAGCGCGTGGTAATCATCGGCTCCGACTGCCCCGAGGTTACTGCCGAAGACGTGGCGGCGGCGTGGCACGCCTTGTTGACGCATGACCTCGTGCTCGGGCCGGCAACCGACGGTGGTTATTGGCTCATCGGTTTATGCCGCCCACAGCCGGCGCTGTTCCACCAGATGCCCTGGAGCACCGACCAGGTCTTCGGTCAAACCCTCCGCCGCGCGGCCGAAGCCGGATTGCGCGTGCATCGATTGCGCCAGTTGGAGGATGTCGATACCCCCGTGGCCTGGCAACGGTTCCTGGACCGCTTCCCATGAGCCGGGTAGCAGCGGAGGTGAGTCCGCTCCATTTGATCGCTAGAGAATTGGAGCCGACTCACGTCGGCTGCTGCGGAACCTCCGGTGGCCGGCGGGACGGCCGAGCACTTGGCTTTGGCTCCGGGATCACTTCATCCCGGGCAACTCCACCCAAACGCTTCGGAACCGTTTCTGTGCCTCGGGCAATTGCTTGCAGACGCACCCGCCGATCAGCCGTGTGCCGTCGTCGCTCAACAGTTGCACCTTGCGAAAACCCAAATCCGGGTAGATGAGCACCGCCTCAGGATGGAGATCTCCGAAATGAATCCCCTGGAGATGGCGCGGGGCCGATTTCCCTCCGTCCCATTCGTATATCCGGAAATGGCCCACGCCGTTGTATGGACCGGCGCTGATCAGGTATTTGCCCCGCCAAAATGCCAGGTCCCGAATCCCCAGACCGTCCAAATCCAACTGCACCGGATCACCAAGATCGGCAGGATGCCCCTCCAGCAGCGCGTCCGGGTTGAGCAGCGGCACCAGCAGCGCCAGGCCATGCGGGATCGGGTTGCGAAAACCGATCAGCAGGTGGCCCTCGGGCGTGGCGCTGAGCCCCTCGATATTCAATGCGCCGCGGGCCTTGGGCATCCGTCGGGCGGCGGCCCGGAGTCGGAACGATTTGAGCTGCGGTGCGTTCTCGAGGTCCTCCAGCAAGTGCGTGTACGGTCGTCCGATGGGAACCAGTCGCACCCCGGCCGGGTCGTCCTCCTTGATCGCGGTCGCGAAGAACCGTTGCCGGCTCAGCCGCACGCGTCCCCGTTGGTTCCGGCCATGCGAACCGATCCAGTAGGCCCGGTCTCCAATCCGCGCGCCCGCCTCGAGGTCGCTCTCCGGCGATCGCGGGTCCACCTCCAGGAACGGCGTCAGGTCCAGCACGCGCAACGGTCCCCCACCCTGGTCGCGCCGGTAAACCCGGATTTGGTTGACCTCGTCATCGGCGACGGCGAAAAAGTTGGTCCCGACCGGCACGGCGCCGGAGGCGTCGCAGATGCCGCGGTAAATCAAGGGCACCGAAACCCGTGGCGTGGCGGCAGCGGTTTGGAAAGCGACCAGACCCACGATGGCGAATACGGCGCGCATGCTTGCTAAAGTCAGGCGATTGCGAAATGGTTCCAGGCGGCATGGTACCCTCCGGTCCCGCGCCGGAACCAGCCTAAACCGACTGCATGATCTCGATTGTCATTCCCACGCTCAATGAAGCCGATCAGCTCGCGGCAACCCTCGCCGCGATCGGCGATCCCCTGCCCCGGGCCGCGTGCGAAGTGATCGTGGTCGATGCTGGCAGCTCCGACGGGACCGCGGCCCTGGCGAAGGCGGCCGGGACGCGCGTCGTGACTTCGCCCGGCCCCGGGCGAGCGGCGCAAATGAACCTCGGGGCGCAGCAGGCGAGTGGGGACCAGTTGCTATTCTTGCACGCCGACACCCGCCTGCCGGAAGGGGCATTGGCGCGGATCGACGCGGCGCTGCGGGATCCAGCAATCGTCGGCGGCGGGTTCGCGCGCCGGTTCGCCGGTGCATCGCGGTTTTTGCGGCTGACCGCCTGGCTGGCCGACTGGCGCTGCCGGTCGCTGGGCTGGTTCCTGGGGGACCAAGCGATCTTCGCTCGGCGCAGTGTCTTCGAACAGTTGAAAGGCTATCGCGAGATCGACCTTTTCGAAGACCTCGATTTCTCGCGACGAATGGCGCGGACCGGTAAGGTCGTCACCTTAAGCCCGCCGGTCATTTCGTCTGCGCGCCGCTTTGCCGCGCGGGGCCCGCTGGTCACCACCGCCGCCGACCTCTGGTTAACCTGCCAATTCCTGGCAGGCGCGGATCCCCAAGAACTGGCGGCCCGCCGACGACCTGGGCCGGCGGCGCAGTCAAAAGGTTTTTCGCTCGCCGCAGGCGGCCGTTCCTCGTACCGTCTTCGCCGATGACCACCGCCAAGCCGTTGCGATCACCAGACGCGCCCGCCGCGTCCGGTATCCGAGGCGCAGTCAGCAACCTGTGTTGGGTTGCGGAAGTACTTGCACCGTTTGCCGCAGACGGACCGGGTTCTCCCTCACCCCGGCCCTCTCCCCAAGGAGAGGGAGTCTCCGTCTCCGTCGCTGCCGGAAGCGCGCGCGCCGCCTTTTCGCCCACGGCTGGACCCGATTCTCCCTCTCCCGGCGGGAGAGGGCCGGGGTGAGGGGGAACGGTCCCGCCCACGGCAGCACGGCAAGAACCTTCGAGAAGATCTATATGACCGCTGGTCTGCTGATCCTCGCGGTGCTGGCGCTGGCCTTTTGCAACGGCGCCAACGACGTCTCCAAAGGCATCGCCACCCTGGTCGGCAGCGGGGTCACTCGCCTCAAGACGGCCGTGATTTGGGGCGCCGTCTGGACCGTGGCCGGCGCGATCACCGCGGCCTTTGCCAGCCGCGGGCTCGTCCAGGCCTTCCGCGGCAGCGGGCTTCTGTCGCCGTTACCGGGCGGATTCGGGTTTCTGATCGCGATGGGCGGCGGGTCGCTGGCGTGGGTTTGGTTGGCGACGCGATCGGGCCTGCCGGTCTCGACGACCCACGCGATCACGGGGGCGCTGGTCGGCGCGAGCGCCACGGCCGTCGGGTTGGCCGGAATCCATTGGCGCGTGTTATGGGAAAAATTCGCGTTGCCGCTGGCAGTGAGTCCCGTGCTCTCGCTGGGCTTGGTGCTCGTCTGCCTCCCGCTGTTTCGCCTGACCTTTGGGCGCTTGGAATCTTTTTGCCTTTGCCTCAACCACCAGCCCGCCCTCCCCGCCAATCTCGTCACCTCGCTCCTGGTCATCTTCGCCTCGCGCCTGGCGTTGCCGGTGTCCACAACCCACGTCAGCAGCGGCGCGATCATCGGCTTGGGCCTCCGCCGCGATGCACGCAACGTTCAATGGCGAACCGTGCGGGATTTTGTGCTGGCGTGGGTCGTCACACTGCCGGTAGCCGGTATTATTGCCTCGTTGCTTTACGGACTCGAACGACTTTAGCGAGGCGCGCATCAGATCTCATGCCACCATTGCCATTCCCCTTCGATTGTCCTT
>JAGWYX010000291.1 GCA_018969165.1 Verrucomicrobiota bacterium | reverse complement strand
AATTGCGCCTCGGTTAAAAGGCGGAGATTCGCCGGCCCGGCCTCGACACGCTGTCGCAATCGCATCCGCCCGTCGGCCAGCAGCGCCACCGAGCGCGTGGCCCCGCACTCGATCCCGAGAAATAAAGGTTCGCAAACTCCGTCGCCGCGCCCAGTCATGCCGCCGAGTATTTGTGCCGCCGCCGTTTTTTCAAGGTCTTTGGCAATATTCCGTGGATCCCCCTGGCTTGGGCTCGACCCGCCCGGCAATTCAGGGCCAAGCGCCGCCGAGGCGGCCGATGAACGGAGTCAGCGTATCGCACCGACCCCATTGCCGCGCTACCTTGCTCTCCGATCCAATTCTCCCACGCCACGGAGCGCGGCTGGGATGACCCGGCAGCCGAGGGAGCGTGAGTCGGTCACGCCCCTGCTTTTCAGGTACGGCATCCCTCCAGGAACCAACGGGATTTTGTCGTCCACGGAGTCCGCGTGGTTTGCGGCCGGGTATTCTTGCCTGTCCGGGCTGGACGGCAGCGCGCAAGGCCGGTCAACCGGGCGGGGGGCGTGATCCGACTTGGTTTCCGCCGCGGGATGGGTTAGGGGTAGAGAATGACCGCGACCGAACAAGCCCTCCACCAGGCGTTGATCGACCTGGAACAGACCGTGGCATCGCTGCGCACCGCCAACCCCAAGCCGAGCCTGCTACCGCTGTTCGCGCGCATCGACCAACTGGCCCGCCAGCTCCCGCCGGACACCGATCCAACTTTTCGCCATTACCTCCAGAAGAAAAGCTACGAAAAAGCCCGGCGCTGGCTCCAAGGCCGCGACGCCGAAAACCAGGTCGGCAACTGCCGACACGCTCCCGAGTAAGTCGCCTCCGGCCTCCGCCAAGCCCGAAAGCCAAGAACCGCCGATGGACGTGAACAGCCTCGGGAATCTTGCGTTGAACCGATGTTCGGCAGGGCGACGGCCTCCGGCCGCGCCGCTGGCGGCTTTGACGACGGTGCGCCGGGACGGCGCCACCCTACCAGGTTTATGGACTCATTGCATGCGCCATCGCGAAAGGGGGCTTCCCCTGAACCACCCGGTGGTAGGGCCGAGCTGCCGCTCGGCCAGGCGGCGCGGCAGCGCCACCCTACCAGGTTTATGGGCCGTGAGCAGGTCCGAATGGAACAAGGGCCTCTTCATGAGCCGGACCGCGGGTTGTCCCCAACCCGCAGCGGCCCGGCACGCGCTGCGGCTTGGGACTAGCCGCGGTCAGATCGCGTGCTCTCCGTCTTCCCTCGTCCTGCTCCGCAAGGACTCTGGCAACTTGCACCGCGCAACCCATGCTGTCTGACACCATCGCCGCCATCGCCACGCCGCTGGGCCAAGGCGGCCTTGCCGTCATCCGCCTTTCCGGGCCAGGGGCGCTGGCGGTGGCGGACCGGAGTTTTCGACCGGCCGGCAAAGGTTCGACGCCACCTTCCCGCGCGACCACGCACACCCTCCACTTCGGTCACATCCACCAGGGCGGCCAGGTCGTGGACCAGGTCTTGCTGGCGGTGATGCGCGCCCCGCGCACTTACACCCGCGAGGACGTGGTCGAGATCACCTGCCACGGCGGGGTGCTGGCCGCCAAGCTGGTGCTGGACACCGTCCTTGAAAACGGCGCGCGCCTGGCCGAGCCGGGCGAGTTTACCAAACGCGCCTTCCTCAACGGCCGACTGGACCTCGCCCAGGCCGAAGCGGTCGCCGATTTGATCCACGCGCAGACCGAACTCAGCCTCGCCGCCGCCAACGAGCAACTGGCCGGGAAACTCTCCCAGCGCATCAACCGGTTGCGGGACGAAATGGTCAAGACGCTGGCGCATGTCGAGGCGCACATCGATTTCCCGGAGGAGGACATCGCGCCGGACACAAAGGAACAACTGCTCCAGCGACTCGAGCACGGCGTCCATTTCATGGACGAACTGCTCCGCACGGCCCCGGAAGGGCAGATTCTGCGCCGGGGCATTCGCGCCGCCATCATTGGCCGTCCCAACGCCGGTAAATCCAGCCTGCTGAATCAGCTCCTGGGCCACGACCGCGCAATCGTGTCGCCCATCCCCGGCACCACGCGCGATACCATCGCGGAAACCGCCAACATCCGCGGCCTGCCGATCGTGTTCGTCGATACCGCCGGATTACGCGAGGCCGGCGACGAACTCGAGCTCGAGGGCATCCGTCGCAGCCGCCAGGCCCTCGCCGCCGCCGAGCTGATCCTGCACGTGCTCGATGCCGCCGAACCGTGGACGACCACCGATGCGCGTTACTGGGCCGAGTTCGCGGCCAAAAAGCGCGTCGTGGTCCGGAATAAAGTGGACCTGCCGGTCCGTCTGGCGCTCCCGCGCGGCCTCGAGGCGCCGGTGATCGACGTCTGTTGCCTGACCGGGCAGGGACTCGAAGCGCTGAAAGACGCGATCAAGGAATTGGTTTGGGCCGGCGCAATCGGGACCGAGATGCTCCAGGTGATGATCAACTCCCGCCACCAGGATGCCCTGCGCCGGGCGCGTGAAGCGACTGTCAACACCCTCGACGCCTTGCGCGGGGACCGTACCCTCGAGGTCGTCGCCATGGAACTGCGAATCGCCGTCAACGCCGTCGGCGAAATCGTCGGCCAGACCACCACCGAAGATTTGCTCGACTCGATCTTCAGCCAGTTTTGCCTGGGAAAATAGCGGCCGAACCTCGTCCCCGGCGCGGGTGATTGACCCGGCGACGGGAGGCGCTAACCTTCGCGGCAATGTCGGCGCTCACGATCCAGTATCATCCGGGCGGGGTCCAGTTGCCGCGACTCCAGGCATGGCTGGACTCGCGCCGCGCGCAACCGGTTGGGCAGCGGGTGTTCGTCAGCCACGCGCACACCGATCACCTGGGGCGCCACCGGGAAGTGATCCTGAGCACCGGCACCGCCCGCTTGATGCGCGCGCGCTTGGGTGGGAAGCGCCACGAGCACGTGCTCCCATTCAGCGAGCCGCGGACGTTTGAGGGGCCGACCATGAAATATGAAGTAACGCTGTTGCCGGCCGGGCACGTGCTCGGCAGCGCCATGGCCTGGATTCGCGCCGGCGACGAGACGTTGCTTTACACCGGCGACTTCCGCTTGCGTCCGGGACTGGCGGTCGAGCATTGCGAACCGCGCTCGGCAGACACGCTGATCATGGAAACGACCTTCGGGCGACCGGAGTACCTCTTTCCGCCAACCGAGGAAGTCGTCGCGGCCATCCGCCGGTTTTGCCGGGACGCCCTCGCCCACAACGCGACTCCGGTCCTGTTCGCCTATTCCCTTGGCAAGAGCCAGGAGCTGCTCCAGCATCTCGGCCGCGCGGAGTTCCCCGTCATGCTGGGCGAACAGGCCTACGCCTTGACCCGCGTTTACGAGCAGTTGGGACAATCCTTTCCGCCGTATCAAAAATTTGACGACGCGCGCGTCTCCGGGCATGTCGTCATCGGCGCGCCGCAAGGGGACCGCTCCGACCTCCTCGCCCGGCTCGGTCGGGCGCGCACGGCGATCGTCTCCGGCTGGGGCCTCGACCCGGGCTGCCGTTACCGGTATCAGACCGATGCGGCCTTTCCGCTCAGCGATCACGCCGATTTCGACGAACTGCTCGAATTCGTCCGGCGAGTGGCGCCCAAAACGGTTTATACCCTGCACGGCTTTGCCGCCGACTTCGCCCAGACCCTGCGCGAACGCGGCGTTGACGCGCGCGCCCTCAGCGAACCCGACCAACTGGGTCTCCCGCTGATCTGGTAACGGCGTTTCCCGGTTTGGTTTCTTGCCATGCGGCCGACACACTTGCTTTTGCTGCTCGGGATGAACCTGCTGTGGTCGGCCTCCTATTCGATCAACAAGGCGCTGGCACCGCATCTGGGTGCCACCGACCTGGTCACGCTGCGTTACGCCCTGGCGACGGTTTGCCTGCTGCCCCTCTGGCCGTGGCTGCCGGGGTCCGCGCCACGCGGCCGAGATCTGGCAACGGCCCTGATCATGGGCGTGCTGGTCTTCTCGGCCGCCCAACAGCTCCAGGTCGCCGGCGTGCAACTGGGCCGCGCCGGCGACACGTCGCTGTTGATCGCCCTGGACCCGCTGGTGACCTCGCTGGGCGCCGCGGTCTTTCTCGGCGAACGACTCGCGGCGCGCCGCTGGCTCGGCTTTGGCTTGGGAATGCTGGGCGCCGTCTGCCTGGCTCGGCCCTGGAGCGGGGCTTTTCACTGGCCCGGCCTGGTTGCCAACGGGCTGATTCTGTTGTCGCTCGGTTGCGAAGCCGCTTACTCGTCGATGGGCAAGCCCCTGCTCGAACGGGTGGCCGCGATGAAACTGCTCGTCGTCGCGTTGCTCGGCGGCACGGCGGTGAACCTGCTGTTGGCGGCGCCACGGGGCCTGGCGGCGGTGCAGGTCATGCCGGTCTCGGCCTGGTGGCTGATGGCCTACCTGGTGATCGTCTGCACCCTGGTCGGCTACCCGCTGTGGCTGGTCGTGATCCGCGAAGCCGAGGTGAATGCGGTGGCTTTGACCATCTTCGTCCAACCGGCCGCCGGGCTGCTCATCGCCCACCTCTGGTTGAAAGAACCTCTGCACGCGGGCCATTTCTGGGGCAGCCTGGCCATCGTGGCCGGTCTGCTCGTCGGGTTACGCGATGTGCGGGTTTCCCCGGCGCGGACCTGACAGCCGGCAACCCGGTTCCGACGGAGGCCGGGTTGGGAAGGCTAACCAGGGCTCGGCGCGCCCAGGACGGCGCGGCCCGACCCTCACGCTGGGCAGGGCGACAGCCTCCGGCCGCGCCGGGCGGTCGCGAATTCCGCCGGGACCGCATTCCAGTGGACATTCCCCCGCAGTGGGGTATGGTCTGGGCAGTCGTTGGGACGCCGCCCGTCCGCGCCGCCGCCGCCGAGCCGAATCCGATTCAATGAAGCCATGCAAACGCTAACTGAAAACAATCTGGTGCTGCAAAAGACCCAGGAGTTGTGCCAGGCCATCCTGGACCAGACCACCTTCCGGGACATCCGCCTGCGCATCGACACCTTCCTGTCCGACGACGCCGCCAAATCGGCTTACCAGTCGCTGAGCGAACAGGGCGAGCAGCTCCAATTCAAGCAGCAGCGCGGCGAGTCGCTGACCCCGGAGGAGATCGCCGAATTCGAGAAGCAGCGCGAGACCTTTTTGAGTAACCCGGTCGCGCGCGACTTCCTGGATGCCCAACACGAGATGCACCAGGTGCAGGAGTCCGTCGGCCGCTACGTCAGCAAGACCTTCGAGCTGGGCCGGCTGCCGAACCCGGAGGATCTGCATTCCGGTTCGTGCGGCTCGGGCTGCGGCTGCCATCACTGAGTCACGGCACGGCTACCGTCGCAACCGCTGGGCCGCGGCTGGGTCCACCGGACCAGCCGCAGCGGCCCGGCCCGCCAGCGGGCGCCGCATTCGTCCCGGCCCGCCAAACCCGAGCGATCTCGCCGCGGCTGGTCGCGGACGTCCCAGCCGCGGCCCGCCAAGTCATCGCGGCGCGCGCCGAATTTGACTGGTACCGGCTCAAGCCGGGGCCGGCGCCTCGTCCTGGATGTGGCGCTCCTCGCGGTAGCGCATCGCCACAAAGATGAAGAGCACCGCCGCCACGAACATCAGTCCCGCGAAAAAGAGAAAGTAATCCACGCCAGTGAATTTGCTGGTGCCATCCGGATTCTGAATGAACAGGTTCACGGCGGAGGTGAAGGCGTTGCCCATCGACACGGAGAGGTTGAAGAGCGCCATCACCAGCGATTTCATTTTCTTGGGCGCCTGGGTGTAGGAGAACTCCAGACAGGTGATCGACACCAGCACCTCGGCGG
>JAGWYX010000290.1 GCA_018969165.1 Verrucomicrobiota bacterium | reverse complement strand
CAAAGCGCCGGTCCACCACGAGATCTTTGGTTATGCCACCGAGCGCATGGATCCGGAGGACTGGCGTCAAAACCAGGCGCGGGTGGAGCACTGCTATCATCACGATCCCACCTCGATGCTGGTGCAAATGCTCATTTTGATCTTTGGCTTCGCCCTGTTCAGCGCCTTTGCCTTCCACAGTCAATCCGTGCGCTTGGAGGAACTGACCCTCAAGGCATTGGCCCATCAACTGGATTTGGCGCTGGAAGAAGATCTGCCCTGGAACCTGTGGTTTCATTGCGGGTAAGAACGCTGCGGGGCCGGTGCTTTTCGGGACGCTGCTCTTTGACAAACGGGACGCGAAAATTCAGTGAAACGGGGACAGGAGAGGTGTGGTCTCCTGCGGCGGCGGACCGAACCTCAGAGACGGGTCCGCCTGAGCAAGCGCCAAAACTTCTGGCCCCAATTGCTCAGAAAGCCGACGGACCCATGGCTTCCGAAATTGCTGCAAAACTCCTCCTTTCCTTGCCGCCGGATGCTGCTAATCTAGCTTTCGTGAATTCTCTCGTTCAACGCAGCGAGTTGCGCGACCTCCACGAAAAGGTAGCCAGCGGGCAACGGATTTCGGAGGCCGACGCCCTCCGCCTGTTCGAGAGCAAGGACCTCAACGCGGTGGGGGCCCTGGCCGACCTGGTGTGCCGTCGCAAGAACGGCAATCGCGCCAGCTACATCCTCAACCGCTACATCAATTACTCGAATTACTGCATCCTGAGCTGCCAGTTCTGCGCCTTCGCCCGGAAGAAGCGCGACGCCGATGGCTTCCAGTATTCGGTCGAGGAGATTGCGCAAATGGGCCGCGAGGCGCTGCGACTGGGGCTGACGGAGCTGCATATCGTGGGCGGGCTCCACCCGTCGCTGCCGTTCAGTTTTTACACGGACATGCTGCGGGCCTTGAAGGCCGTGGACGGTCGGCTCCAGTTGAAGTGCTTTACGGCGATCGAAATCCTGCACCTGGCCTGGCTGGCCAAGAAATCGGTCGAGCAAGTCCTGGTCGAACTCAAGGCCGCGGGCCTGGACTCGCTGACCGGCGGCGGCGCCGAGATTTTCCAACCCGCAGTCCGCTCGGCCATCGCCAAAGGAAAGGAATCGGCCGAGGAATATCTGGGGGTGCACCGCATTTGGCACCGCCTGGGCGGCCGGAGCACCTGCACGATGCTGTTCGGCCACATCGAGTCGCTGGCTGACCGGGTCGATCATCTGCGCCGGTTGCGCCTGCTCCAGGACCAGACCCGCGGGTTCGTCGGCTTTGTCCCGCTGCCGTATCAACCGGGCCATAACCAACTCGAGGTCCAAACGCCCCCGACCGGGTTCGATATGCTGCGCACGCTGGCCGTGAGCCGGGTTTACCTCGATAACTTCGACCACGTCACGGCGTACTGGGTCGGCCTGGGACTGAAACTGGCGCAAGTCGCCTTGAGTTACGGGGCCGATGATCTACACGGCACGATCATCGAGGAGAAGATCTTTCACATGGCCGGCGCCACGTCGCCGCAGCAGCAGACCGAGGCCGAGCTGGTGAAGGGGATCCGCGAGGCCGGGCGCGTGCCGGTGCAGCGGGACACATTTTATCAGCCGGTCAAGGTGTGGGACGCGGCGCCGGCCGATGAGGGCCCGCCCGCCGGCGGTGCCTCGCGCGTGCTGGAGAACAACCTGGCGACCGCCTGATGCATCCGGCATGACTGCAAAGGAACTCCGCGGCCTCTCATCCCGTGAACTCGCGTGACGAACTTTCCAAGTTGCGCCTGGCGCCGGACGCGACACCGGATGAGCTGGCGTTGCGCTTCGAGCGGGAGCAACGGGCCAGCCAGGTCCAGCGCGAGGCGGACCTCGAGCATGCCCTGGCCCCGTTCCGGGTCGGCTCGGTTCCCTACCTCAATGCCGTGCCGCTGACGCGCGGCCTGGAAGGCCAGATTCGGTTCGTCGCGCCGTCGAAACTGGCGGAGCTGCTGCGGGCCGACGAGTTGGACGCCGCGCTGGTCAGCGTTACCGAGCCGCTGTTCCACGATCGCTACGACATCCTGGATGGCATTGCGATAGCTTCGCTGGGCGAGGTCAAGAGCGTGCTCCTGGCCCATCGGCGGCCGCTGGCCGACCTGCGCGAGGTGTTTTGCGATCCCGCTTCATTGGCCAGTGTCTGCCTGCTGCGGGTGTTGCTGGCCGAACGCGGACTGCAACCCGCCCTCCGTTCGCTGGCCAGCTACGATCCCTCCCAACTGCCGGACGCGGCGCTGGTGATTGGCGATCCGGCGCTGAACCTGCTGTTGGGGCCACACGAGCACGAAACCTGGGACCTGGGGGCGGCCTGGTACGAGCTGACCGGCCTGCCGTTCGTGTATGCCGTCTGGGCCTTGCGCCGCGGGATCAACCATGAGCCCTTGCGCCGCCGGTTGCGCGAGGCGCACGACTTTGGCATGGACACCCTCGATGCCATCATCAGCAGTCGAACCGAATACGATTACGCCTTCCGCAAGGATTACCTGGGCTGGCATATCCATTACCACCTGGGCACCGACGAAAAGCGCGGGCTGGCCAGGTTCATGGAGTTGCTGTGCAAACACGATCTTGGGACGATTTATCCACCGCGGTTCGTCGCCTAGCGAGGCGTCGCCTCAGACCTCAAGTCACCTTTGTCATGCATCTTCGATTCGGATTCACCCCGCGGGGACTCGATACCCTCATGATTAGCGACACGTCCCAGGATGACCTCCTGCAGAAGGTCTGGGATGGCCAGCGGATCAATCCCGCCGAAGCCGCGCGGCTGTATCACCTGCCGCTGGAGGAACTGGGCGCGCTGGCCGATCGCCGCCGGCAGTTGGCCAAGGCGGCAGCCTACGAGGGCCGCGGCAACCAGATCGTCACCTACATCATCGACCGCAACGTCAATTACACCAACATCTGCAACGTCTATTGCAAATTCTGCGCCTTCTACCGCGTCGAGGCCGACGCCGACGCCTACGTGATCTCGCTCGAGGAGATGGATCGCAAGATCGAGGAAACCCTCGCCCTCGGCGGAACGCAAATCCTCATGCAAGGCGGGCATCATCCCGGCCTGAGTCTGCAGTGGTACCTCGACCTGCTCGCCCATATCAAATCCAAGTTCCCCCAGCTCAACATCCACGGCTTCAGTCCCAGCGAGTTCGTCCATTTCCGGGACGTGTTCAACCTGCCGCTGCCCGAGATCATCGCCCGCTTCCAAAAGGCTGGCCTGGGCTCGATCCCCGGCGGCGGCGGCGAAATCCTTGTGGACCGCGTGCGGCAACGAATCTCCCCGCTCAAGGCCGGGAGCGACGACTGGCTGGAGGTGATGGACGTCGCGCACCGGCTCGGACTGAACTCGACGGCGACCATGATGTTCGGCCACGTCGAAACCCTTGAGGACCGGATCGAGCACCTGGACCGCGTGCGAGCCCAGCAGGACAGGTCGTTGACTTACGGTCCAAGCCCGGTGCCGCCGGCGGCGGCGTCCGCTGACGGAGCCCGGCCAACCCGGTTGCCGAGTGCCGGGGGCGGTCGTTCGGGTGGCTCACGCCGCGGCCGTTCCGAGCAGGCCCCGGTGGGATTCACGGCCTTCATCGCCTGGACGTTTCAGGCCGAGCATACCCGGCTGAAGGCGCCAACGGTCGGCGCGCAGGATTATCTGCGGACCCAGGCGTTGAGCCGGATTTACCTGGACAACATCCCGAACATTCAGAGTTCGTGGGTCACCCAAGGGCCGGCGGTCGGGCAGGTAGCCTTGAAGTTCGGCGCCAATGACCTGGGCAGCATCATGATCGAGGAAAACGTCGTCAGCCAGGCCGGCGCCACCTTCCGCATGACCCAGGCCGACATGCAGCGGTTGATCCGCGACCTCGGTTACGAGCCTCGCCAGCGCGACAACTGGTACGGCCTGGTAAGCCGGCCGCCGCCGGCCTGCGTTCAGGAGCGTTCGAGCAGTTCGTAATCCACCAGCGCGTAGGCGACCCGCCCATCGCGCAGGTGCAGCAGCGAACCGTCCGGTCGGACGCGGAGCAGGAGGTGTTCCGGTTTGATGTCGGCCATGCGGAAACCATGTCGGGCCAGGTCGCCGATCGCCCGGCGCGTGATGGCGCGCGAAAACTCGTCGCTCAGCGGCACGCGGGTGGTGCCGCGCTCCAGCACCTGCATCACGTTGAGTCCCTCAATCCATCCATAGAGCAGGATGTACTGCCGCAGGATGTCCAGTTGGACCTCCGGATGCCGGGCCAACTTCGCGGCGATCTTGCTTTCCGCGCGTCCGGTTTGCCAGAGCTGCAGGCGCTTGGCGGGGACGAAAATGGCCAGCGGCCGCTTGGTGTAGATGCGCGGACGCAAGGCCCGGAGTTCCATCACCAGGGCAAACTCCTCGAAGGGGCTGTTAAACTCGACATCGAGGTTCCGCTCGAATGACTGGGTATCGAGGGGAACATCCTGGCCAATCCGGCTGAAGCGCACGACCAGATCGATGCTCACCCCGGCCACCGGTTTGGTGGGCAGTTTGTAAATGGTGCTGGTGCCCTGCAGTTGCGTGCGCCGGGCGGCAAACCAGTCCGGCGCGAACCAGTTCTCCGGGGCCAGGTGTTGCCAAAACGGCGCGCCATACCGGGTCAGATACAGATCGCCCTCGGCGGATTTTAAGCGGCGGTAGGCGACCCGCAGCAGCCGCAGCGTCTCCGCAACCCCGCCCGCCGGCGTAGGGATTGGCGATCGTGGGGGAGGCGGGAGCGCCCTCATATCCAAAGGCGCAGGCGGCGGGACCCGGAACCGGCATGAGCGAGTGCCAGCGCGAGAGCGTCTTGGACTGCGGCGGTTCTCCGCCGCTTTGCCAGGGCGCCCACCACGCCGCAAAGCGCCAGTGGAATGGCGCACGCTAAAACGTGGCGGTCATTCCAACGGTGCATGGGAATCGGGCGCGCTCGAATCAATAGGCCGGAATGAACCGCTCATACTCCTCGAGCTTCCCGGCGTCCAGACAGCAGGTGATGATCTCCCTGCCCAGGGCGTCGAGGTCCGGGTGCAGGAAATCCGCCAGGCACTTGCCAAAGAACTCCTGCAGAATCACCGCGCCTTGATCATAGGCCTCGACCCCGACCTCCGGCTGGGTATCGACCTGGAGGAACCAGCGCGCGATCATCCGGCCTTCAACGTGCAACTGGTGCAGGGTCTGCCCCAGCAGCGTGCAGCGCGCCGGCCGGAGCTGCTCTGGATGGAATTTGGCCGCCCCCCGCCGGCCCAGGTATTCACGCGCAATCCACTCGGGCATAAAACCCACGCGCCAAGCCCCGATGTGTTGGTTGGGGCAGAGGATATGGCGCATGCGCGGGTTGGATGCGAACTGGCTGAGGAGGAGATTGGCCTGGTCCACACGGCGGCCGGTGGCAAAGGGCCAGTAGGAGCCGACGCCTTCGCTGGTCATCCCCTCGGTTTCCACAATGCTCGGGTTGGCGTGCCCGCGCGGCGAGACCAGCCGCCAGAGCCAGGCCAGGGCGGGTGGCAGGATGTGAAATATCCCCAGAATCCCGTAGCTGGGCCGTTCCTTGGTGCAAGGAGGCATCCGCACGCCGAAGCTGCGAATATCCACCGTGACCGCTCCCTCCAGCGCGCCCGGGAACAACTCCCGCGGGATGATGACGCGTGGATTGGGGCAACGCTTTCCCGGCGCATCCTCGACGTGCTCCCAGATCATCGCGCGCCCTCCCGGCACCGCGTCGATGTTCAGAAACAGGAGCGGCTCCGGCGGTTCGGCCGTGAGTCGCTCCAGATGCACGTCGGTCCCGTAATGCTCGATATGGT
>JAGWYX010000289.1 GCA_018969165.1 Verrucomicrobiota bacterium | reverse complement strand
CCAATGCGTGCGCCCTTGCCAAGGTGGACTTCCCGTGAACCGGGTAGCAGCGGACGTCAGTCCGCTCCTTCCGATCGCCAATGAAATGGAGCCGACTCACGTCGGCTGCTACGGAGCGCGGGTGGTTCATGGTCCCATTGCATGCGCATTCGCGAAAGGCGGCTCCTGGAACCAGACCGACCCAATTTCTCCCGCGTTCGCCCGTAGCCTTGACTCCGAAAAAGCGTTTGCCAATCGCTTCGGGTCCGGTCCGAAGCGCAACGGCATACGCCGCAGAGTCCACGCCATGCGGGCCAGCCCAGGCTGTGGAATAGCCCCGGAACTTCCCTCCAAACTCGCCTCCCGGCGCCGCCAGCGCGACCAACTCCAACGTCGCGCCGTCGCGTTCCCAGTGATTTGTCAAAGTACGTCCGGTACGTCCGGTGTCGCCTGGATAATTTGTTAGATTCCAGTCGGATACGGATAAAATGGCCCTCCTGGAGGGCCTTAGCGCCCGTTTTTGGGCCTCATTTTGGCTCCTAAGGAGGCAAAGCCGGATGTAAACCCGCCGGGGCTGTCGCCGGCAGCGTGCCAGGACCAGCACGCTTAAGAGCCTAAAAAGGTGGCCGAAAATCGCCTCTAAGGCCGAAAAAACGCGGTTTATTTGCCGCATCCGCCTTGCAGCCAAATAGTTATCTCGGCGACAGCAAAGACCGAAGACCGGTGGCAAAGACCGGTGGGTGCAGGTCAGCAGTTCGTATCTTGGCCCGGCTCTGCGAGCCGCCGCACGCTCGCCTTGCTGCGGCCATCGGAGGCATTTCCAGGCCCGCTCAGGATCACCGCCGTGGCCTGCTCAAGCTCATGGTGCTACCGCTCGATAGAATCGCTCCGCCGAATTCGTAACCCCGGTGTCAATCATCGTAAATGGACTATTCGTTAGGGCCACATTGGTCAAAGCCACCCAATTGGTCGCTACGGAGCTCGTGCTGTAATCGATCCGATATGCAGCACCCACGATCCCGTCCAGGATCAATTGAACGGCGCCAGTGTCCATGCTCGCATCCAGCCAAAACGCATTTGTCGGAAAGGCCCAGACCATCGCTGCCGTGCTGCTTGTTGTCCCGGCCGAGTCCGATATGCTGGCCCAGAACGGGGTGCTGGTCGTCAATGCAGCCGTTGTGAGAGCAGCGTTCGTCGCCCATTCCACAGGCCTGTTCGTGTCCCCGCTAGAGCCGATATACCACTGGTATTGCATCGGCCCTCCGCCACTCGCTATCACCGAAAGTCTCGCCGATCCACCCGTCCGAATTCTCTGATTGGTGGGCTGCGCGATAATCATGGGGCTTCCTGGATACCGCAAGTCCCATAACATGGCCGGCGCTGACGGCACGCCCCCCATCGGTCCGCCCAATATGACCTGAATAACGCTGGAGACACCACTCCAATAACCAGACTCAGCGGCCCCCTGAAACGTCGGGCCACCCTCGGAGTTCCACACACGCACCTGTAGATAGGCCAAAACCCCTGGCGGCAAATCGCGCACCACAACCACGCCCCCGTCAAAGAATCCATTCGTCCCAAATTCAACCGGTGCACTAGCCGGAATTAGTCCATTGGGGTCAAAACCCGCGTACAATTGGGCTAAAATATTCGTTCCAGCAAGCACTCGACCATCAGCATCAACAAATGGGATCGAATTCGCAAACTCAACCGTTCCTTGTCCCAGGCCTACACTGACACCGCACCCAGCGATTAAGCAGCAAAATATCCTCATGCACGCTCTAACACTCACGGCCTGACCTTTCCGAGTCGAACATTCGGATCGACTCTGGTATAACTCGTCCCTTGCCAGGACACTGTGCCTGTCTCGGATCGATCGCACCAGGCAAAATAAAAATACGATCCGTCGGGAGCCGGGGGGCGTCGGAACGCCGCCGCGGGTCACAAACCCGCGCTCCAAAATGGCGGGCGCACAGGTTGATGAATGATGTGCCCGCGCAGGTTAAAACCTGCGGCTACTCGTCGCTTGATTTGGCCTCGGTGGGGCTGGACCCACCGACGGCTTTCAGTCCAGCCTCAGCGGCCGATCTGGACGCGGTAGAATCGGGTGGCGGCCGAGCCGGCGGTTGAATCAATCATCGGCACCCCGTTGGTCGCCGCAAACAACGGGGCCCAATCCACCAGGTTCGTCGAGACCTGCAACTGGTAATCGACGCCGTCGATGCCGTTCAATTGCATCGCGAACTGCCCGTCGGCGGGACTGGAGATCGGGACCAGCGTCGGCGTGGTATTGGCGGGGACCGAGAACGGGAGCGTGCTGACCCAGCGACCCCAGGCGGTGGTGATAAACAGGTAATCGCCCGCGGGCAGCGCGCCCAGGACCACCACGCCTTTCCGGGTCACGATCAGGTCCGGGCACAGGACGCCCACTTCGTTTCGCAGGTCGAAGTCGCAAAAGAGGTTGGTGCCGGCGCGGATCGCCGGGCCGATGCCGGTGAGCTGTTCGCACCCGCCGTAGGTGATGCTGTAACGCGCGTAGGTGATGCCGCCAACGGTGACAATCTCGACCGGGACGGCGTTGGTCGCGAGCATCACCGGCTGCCAGGTGCGCGGCCAGCCCAGTTGCGAGGCGCCGATGTCCACGCTCAGGCCGCGAATCCGGCCGAGGCCGTCGATGTCCAGCCAACCCGGCTGGACGACCGCGGAGTCGCCGGCAGCGACGCACGGGGAGTCCGGGAATTCGTGCACGCCGTCGGGCGGACCGGCGATGAGCGGGTCGGCGGAGAAATTGCCGCTGACGTTGTTGGTGTCGGCGCCGAAGAGGTTGGTGCCGGCGCCGGAGTAATCGACGGTGCCATTGCCGAACAGGCAGTTGTTCAGCAGAGCAATCTGGTTCCGACCCCGGAGCGCCGCGGGCGGATCGGCGATCGGGTCGAAGACGAGGCCGGAAGAATTGAAGGCCAGGATATTGTTGGCGATCGTCGAAGCCGGGAGCGTGGATCCGATGCCGTTGAACCACGCGTAGATGCCGCCGGCGGTCCCCTGCCCGGCCACGCCGGAGGCGGTATTGCGCAGGATCGTGTTGTTGGCGATCGCCACGCCGTAATCCTGGACATCAGAAAACACCCCGGCGGCGCCGGCATACTGGCCGTAGTCGGTCAGGCCGACCCGGCCGCGGGGCTGCCGTGAGAGCGCCGCCGCGGGGTTCTGTGCGCGGTTATCGGCGATCAGGTTGTTGACGACGGTGGCGGTGGAACGCAGGTAAATCCCGGCGCCGTTCGCGGTGCTGGTCCCGCTGGGGACCGTGAGGTTTTCGGTGATCCGGTTATCGGCAATGTAGGGCGTCGCCAGCCCGAGCACCGGCCAGGGCGGCATCGACAACTCGGTCAAGAGCCATCGCTCGCCTTCCAGAACTGCGATTCCGCCGCCGTTGACCGCGGTATTGCCGGTGATGTTGTTGAACTGGATGCCAATGGGGCTGCCTTCACAAAAGACTCCGCCGCCGATGGGCGCGTTGCCATTCTGAATGGTGAATCCGTCGATAGCGCCATAGTGATCGATCCAAAGGGCGCTCACCACGCTGCCGAGCTGCCCGCCGTCCAGGATGGTCGGGTTGGTCGTCCAGTCGCGCTGGGTCCGGCTGGTTTCGGTGCCGGCGAAGCCACCGTAAATCGCGGTGAACATTTTAAGCTGGAGATTCTCCGCATAAGTTCCGGCGGCCACCCACACCTCGCCGCCCGTCTGCGCCGCCTGGTCGATCGCCGCCTGCACCGTCTGCTTGGGTTGCGACCAGGCGGCGCCATCGTTGGCGTCGTTGCCCGCCGGGCTGACGCGCACGATCTGCGGCACGCTGGGCGGCAGGTTGCCGTTGGATTCGTCGGCGCCGATGTCCACCGCGGCGCCCTGGACGCGGGGTTGGCCGTCCAGCGCCAGCCAGTCGGGTTGGACCACGGTGCTATCGCCGGCGTCCACACAGGCCGAGGTCGGGGCGAGGCGGGCGACGAGGAAATCGTCGTTCTCGACGAGCTGGGGATCGACGGAGAGGTTGCCGCTGGTACCGGTGGGATCACTGAAGCCCGCGAAGTTGGTGGCGTCGTTGCCGAAGACGTCGTTATTGCGGAAATCCAGGGCGTTGGTGCCATAAACCCCCGAGGAACCGAAGGCGACCAGGTTGTTGACGATGCTGGGCTGGTTGGTGCTAAGCGACAAGATGCCGCCGCCGCTGGGCGCCTGGTTTCGAAGGAGGGTGTTGTTGAAGATGGAAGGCGAGGTGGTTGGCTCGCACAGAATCCCGCCCCCACCCTGGGAGGCAGCCCCTTGGACCGTATTGGATAGGATGAGATTGTTATAGAATTGGGGCGAGGCATCGCCGTAACAGGAAAGCCCGCCGCCACCCCAACCGGAAGCGGTCACAACGTTGCCGACGATCCGGTTGTTATGAATCTTCGGCGAGGAATTGTTGCTCTCGATGCCGCCCCCGATGACGCTCGCCTGGTTATCCGCCACCACGTTGAACGCGATGTCTGGCGTGCTATGGAAGCAGAGAATCCCGCCACCCGCGCCGGCGGTATTGCCGAAGATGCGGTTCGAGACGATGATGTCGGCGCCGAATTCGGAAGCAATCCCGCCACCGAATCCGCCAGGGTTGGGCGCCAATCCGTTCCCGGCGATGACGTTATTGGAGATCGTCAGCACCGAGTAACCGCAGTAAATGCCGTCCCCGTCTCCGCTGCCCGAGACCAGGACGAAATTCTGGATGATCCGGTTGTTCTCGAGGACGGCCCAGGAATTGGTGCAGTAGATGCCGCCCCCCGAGTTGGCGGCCCGGTTCTGGGTGATGACGTTGTTGGCGATGACCGGCGACGCGTTGGTGAAATAGATGCCGCCGCCGTTCGCGACGCTGGCGGTGTTCTGGCCTGAGTTCTGGATGGTGAAGCCGTCCACCCGCGTTGTGTTCGTCGCCCCAGGCAGCACCGTCACAATATGGGCCGGCAACCCGCCGCCCTCCAGGATCGTGACGTTGGTGGTCCTGTTCCGCTGATCACGGTTGGTCTCCGTCCCGTTGAACCCGCCATAAAACCCGACGCCGTTGCCTACGACGAACCCCGCCGGTGGCACCGCGGGCGCGACGGCGTAGGTTCCCGCCGCGACCCAGACCTCGTCGCCGGGTTGCGCGGTGGCCAGTCCCGCTTGCGCGGTGGGGAAAGCGGTCAACCAGGACCGACCGTCTGGTGGCGGGTTGGTCGGGGCGTTGGCATTGACGAAAATGATGGCTCCGGGCACGGAAAGGGCCGACGAAAGCAACGCGAGCACAGCCAACGAGCCGGCAACCAATCGTCGCTTCCATCCACGCGCCGCACGGCCGCTCGCGGCGGGTACGGGCGGACGGATTGCGTTTGCTCGCGGACACGGGCGACAGCGACAGCAGGACGGTTCGGTAATGGGCATAGTGATTTCCCTATCCTCCTTGGCGGCCATTTTCATGCGCACATGGTTCACACCGCGTCGCTGAGGGGAATGGGGTATTTACCCCATAACGTTCGGCCGGGCCGCGCCGGCCTCGGCAAAGCGGCGGAGGACCGCCGCATTCCAAGACGCTATCGCGCCAGCCCTGCAATCACTGGCGAACATTCCCGGCCCACTCGCCGCCGATGTGCTGCAAGTCGAGGGCAAGTCGCGGTCCGTACCGTCCCAGCGGGCGGACCGTGGTGGCCACGGCCGACCTCCGCCACCGGGTGCGCTGCTGAACGCGACGCGGGCTGAGGCCGTCGCCCGGCCACCGACCGACGCCGGTTCAATCCGCGGGGCCGGTGTATTCGATGCGGACCAATTGCGTGTCCTTGTTGTTGC
>JAGWYX010000288.1 GCA_018969165.1 Verrucomicrobiota bacterium | reverse complement strand
CGGCCCTGCTCCAGGAAACCAGCGAAGCCTGGGAAACCGGAAAAACTTACCTCAACATGGAAAACCAAAACCCAGCCCTCAGTTCAAAATGCTAAAGCATTTTACAGAAAAAAACTTGCGCGGCCCGCTGGGTTTGAGTTTGGCGTTGGGATTCAGGCCGCGCGTGACGGTGCGGGAGATGAGCGCGGTGCGTTTCTCCTGCAACTTTTCAATCAACGCCCGCCGCTTGGCCAGCAGCGCATCCAATCGCGCCGTCCGCGCATCCAAAAAATCCGCAATAGCCTGTTGTTCCGGCAAAGATGGAATTGGAATCCTGCAAACGCCGATGAAATCCCAACTCGCACGCGGCATCTTCACGCCGTAGCTGGCAGAATCAACCAGCGAAATGAATCCAGGCGTGAGCAAACCATACCGCAAAAAGCGATTGTCGTGCTTTGGCCCTTCAAGAACCAAAAGTTCCGTCGAGCAAAGACCGGTAAAGTCAGGCGTGCAGGCTTTGGCAAGATAAGGACGAAGTTTTCCGAACAACACGCTGCCTTTTTTGAAACGGTTGGCAATGCCGCTCGGCACTAATTCAAAATCGAGCGGCAAGATTTTTCCCGTCCATGATTCCAGATGTTCCAATCCGATATATGGAATAGGTGTTTCTGGATCGGCTTCAACTTTCACGTCACTTCGGTCGGCAACAAATTTCAGCCGCTTCACGTCCCATTTTTCCGGCACATCGCCGAGCCATTCGACGCCGCTGGGTTTGTATTTGGGGTAGGCTGGAAATTTCATGTCGCAACGCTCTTGAGCAAATCGAGAATCTCACCCTCCAGTTTTGTGATGTCCGCCTCGATGTCCTCCAGCGGGCGCGGCGGTTCGTAGCGGTAAAAATGGCGGTTGAGCGGAATTTCGTAGCCCACTTTCGTCTTGCTGTGGTCAATCCAAGCGTCTGGAACGTGCGGCAGCACCTCACGTTTGAAATAAACCTCAATGCTTTCCTTGAGCGGCACGTTTTCGGTATCGCGCAACTCCGCGTCCGGTTCTGGCTGGCCATCGCGGTCGCGGCAAATTTCCGCCGCCTCATCGCGTTCGCCCAAGGCGTTGAGCACGGCCTTGAGTTCAGCGGCATCGAGCCGGACTCCCAGCGAACGGTCAACGGCCTTGAGTTCGGTGAGAAATACCCGGCGGTCCTTGATAAGCTTTTCTGCCGTTGCCTTGGCGAAGGCGCGGAGCATGGCGCGGATGGTTTTCTGCCGCTCCTTGCCGGCCTCAATCTCCGCGAGCCGCAGTTCCTCGTTTTTTTTGGCACTGGTGGCGAGATTTTTGAAGCCGGTTTCTTCCTCCAGCCGCGCCAGGCGTTCCGCGCTGGCCAGAAAATTCAACCGCAACGGCCGTTCGACGGTGATTTTGTTGAAACCGAAATCTTCATTGTCGAAAATCTTGCTGACGATGAGTGTCTTTTCCTGGCCGTCGAGATTGAATTTTGCGGTTTCACCATCCTTGAAATTGCCGTAGATGCGGGTAACCGCACCGATGTGGTCAGGATCGCCCTCGTCCTTATCGCCAATCTTGTGGCGCTTGTTGCCGAGGCTCTTTTTCATCTGCACCCAATAATTGCGGGCGTCAATTAGCTGGATTTTGCCTTTGCGCGGTTTCTCCTTGCGATTGGTGAGCATCCAGAGATAGGTGGAGATGCCGGTATTGTAAAAAAGCTGGTCAGGCAGGGCGATGACGGCCTCCAGCCAGTCGTTTTCGATGATCCAGCGCCGGATTTCAGATTCGCCACTGCCAGCGTCGCCGGTAAACAATGGCGAGCCGTTGAAAACTATACCGATGCGGCTGCCGCCAAGTTGCGGCACGCGCATTTTGGAAATCATGTGCTGGAGAAACAGCAACGCACCGTCGTTGACGCGCGGCGTGCCCGCACCAAACCGGCCATCGTAGCCCAAAGTGTCGCGCTCCGATTCGATGAAGCGGAGTTGCTGTTTCCATTCCACGCCGAAGGGCGGGTTGGCCAGCATGTAATCGAAAGTGACTTTATTGTTTTCCTTGTCGCGGGCGAAACCGTCACGGGTGAAAGTGTCGCCGAGCACGATGTTGTCGGCGTCCTCACCCTTGATGAGCATGTCGGATTTACAAACCGCCCAGGCTTCGTCGTTCCAATCCTGGCCGAACAGGAGCGGTCTGGCCTGTGTGTTGAGTTGGCGGATGTATTTTTCCGAGACTGACAACATGCCGCCGGTGCCACAAGCCGGGTCGTAAATGGTTTTGACGACGTGGCTGCGGGCCAGGTCTTTTTCCGGTGAGAGCAGCAGGTTGACCATCAGCTTGATGACTTCGCGCGGGGTGAAATGTTCGCCGGCCTCCTCGTTGGATTGTTCCGCGCCAATCCGAATGAGTTCTTCAAAGACGTAACCCATTTGGGTGGCATCAGTTTTTTCCAGTGAAAGATCAATTTTTGTAAATGCCTTGATGACCTCGTAAAGCAGGTTTTTTTCCGCCATCCGAGAGATTTGCTGGTCGAAGGCAAATTTTTCCATGATGGCGCGGACATTGGGCGAAAAGGCGTTGAGATAACTGTTGAGGTTGGGCGCGAGCTGGTTGGGGTCGTTGAGCAGCTTGGGCAAATCGAGCTTGGACAGATTGTAAAATGGGCGGCCCGTGACGCGCTCCAAAATTCCTCGCACAACGGTTTCCGGCTTGCCTTTGATTTTGGCAAATTCCGCGAGCACCTGTTCCTTGGTGGGCGCGAGCAGGCAATCGAAGCGGCGCAGGACGGTCAACGGCAGGATGACTTTGCGATATTCGTTCCGCTTGTATGGACCCCGGAGTAAATTGCAGATGCTCCAAATGAAATTGGCAAGCTCGTGATGATTGGCCACGGGGGCAGGATAAACCGAAATCTGTCTGGTTTTCAATCTTTGCCATCTTGGCCACGATCAAAATTCAAGATGCGACCGGTGTGGCCGGATGGAGTGGCGGCGCAGCGAACGCGACGGATGGCAACACGGGCCGCCGATGAGCTACAACCGTCGCGACGTGTGTGGTGGGTTTGCCGGAACGAAATGAGAGGAGGCAACCGCCCGCACAGGCCGGCGCGGACAACTGGCGGAAATCACCGTGAACGCGGACTGGTCGTGGCCACTCACTGCTCCTTCGTCGCGCCTGGCCCCAAGCCAAACGCGGCGCAGCGCAGGTATCGCAAATTCTTTGTCACAGTACTAGGAGGCCGGGGCGGGAGCCGCGTCGGCGGTGACGTCGAGCGGCGCGACGTGGCCGTCCTCGAAGACGACGTTCTTTCCCGACTTGGGCGGACGCGGGTGGAACTCCTCGTAGTCGAGCAGCAGCGGGGTGCTCACCGGGGGGAAGGACTGCACGAGATTGGTGCTGACGCTTTGGCCCCCCGGCGTTTGGTAAGCGAAAAAGAGGTTCCGGGTCTGGGTCTCATCGATCGCGTGACCATTCAAATCCGCGTTCCACTCGTAGCTGGACCCCTCGCGAGCGAAATACCCGACCTGGTCGCGTGGGCACTTGAACACGGTGGCGGGGTTGGGGTTGGTAGCGGCCGCCCGGCCGAGGTACGTTCCCAGCACGTCGCAGATGCGCGGCAAGGGTTTTTGCGGGTCGATCGGCTGAGTGGGCAGGATTTCGGCGCGGGGCAATCGACCGTGGTTGTCGTCGGTGTAGAGCCGCAGGGCGGTGCCCAGTTGCCGAAGGTTGTTCACGCAAACCGTATTGTCGGCCTGGGCCTTTGCCCGGCTCAATGCCGGCAAGAGCAGGCCGGCCAGGACGCCAAGGATCACGATCACGACCAACAACTCGATCAGCGTGAATGCCTGGGGCGACAGCGTCGGAAAAGGCGCCGGGTCGCTTCCGGAACGGTGCGCGCGACGCGGCTCACCGGAGACGGGATTGGAATTGAATCGGGTCTTCATCGTAAGGACTCCGTTAGCCGGATGCGGATCAGTTTCCATTTAACTCCACCCGTCCCTGCGCGCGGCGGACCCGCTGTTCCGGGGTGAAACGCGCAAAACGATCATTCGGGTTCATTGTCGGCGGAGTCGAACCGGGCGAGCCGGGTGGCGCGCCACGGGGCCCGGCTGGCATCAGGGATTTTCGGAATACCCGGTAAGCGGCCCAATCGCCCTGGACTTGTCGCGCGATTGCGGCGGCGGTCTCGGGGGTCGCGCGCCGGTTTGGATCACGACCGAGGTGGCCGGCCAGCGAGGTCTCCATCGCCAACTCCTGGGGCGCCCACACCTCGGTCTGGCCATCGGCGGTCTCGAAAATCGTAGCGCCATCAGGGGTCCGGTGCGCCATCAACATCATCGGGCCACCACCTTCAAACCTCGGCCCCACTCCCGGTTTGGCCGCCGCTCCGCTGGCGGTTGGCACGTCGGGCACCACTCGCGACCAACCGGCCGGTTCCAATCGGCCGTCGCCGCGCAGGGCGGCGTCCAGCGCCGTGAGCGCCGCGCTCGAGTCATAGACGGCATAGAGCGTGGACCAGCGGGCGCCGGCCTGTTCGGCCAGGCGGTCCAACACATACGCCAACGGCTGGTCTGTCACCCGCAAGGTAATCCGCGTATCGAGCGACGCTTCCGCGCGGAGCTTCGTCCAGGTCTGCCGTTCAATCCGGCGCAACACCTCGGCCAGCGGCACTTCGCGCACATCCAGGGTTACCAATTGACGGTGCGCCCGCCAGCCCGCCCGGCCGATCCACAGCCCGCCCGCGGCCAGCAGGACGGCGCCCACGCCGATCAGGTATTTCGATTTCATAAGCTTAAGGGTTCTCGAACTTCGCCTCACTGTTGACCGGTACGCCCGGCGCGCGCCACCCGGATGTGACCAGGAACCACGGATACGTGACGAAAAGGCCCGCGGCCGCCACCGCCCCCGCAGGCGGACCGTCGGTCCGCGCGCGGCGGGACCGAAAACTTGGTTGCGTTAAGCGGTGGTTCAAATCAACCTGCCGCCAACGATGTTCACGGATGCGGAAGCCAAAACCAGGTTGCGCGCGTTACTGCGGGAGCGCTCGGTGTTTCACGGCGATTTCCTCTTAGCGTCGGGCGCCAGGAGCAGTTATTATCTGGACTGTCGGTTGACCACGCTGGACGCCGAGGGCGCGTGGCTGGTGGGCCAGGTCATGCGCGCGCTCATTCGGCAGGAGGCCGAGCGCCAGCACCTGGCCATCGACTCGATCGGCGGCCTGACGCTGGGGGCGGACCCGATCGCCCTGGCGGTGGGGATGTATTCATTTTTCGTCCACGACGCCCCTTGCCTGCGGACCTTCGTGGTGCGCAAGGCCGCCAAGGATCATGGCCAGGCGAAATTGATCGAAGGCAATTTCCGGCGCGGTGATCGGGTCGCGGTGGTCGAGGACGTGATTACCCGCGGCGATTCGACCCTGAGCGCGATTCACGCCGTCCAGCGGGAGGGCGGCCAAGTGGCCTTTGTGGCGGTGCTCGTCGATCGCCAGCAAGGTGGCCGTGAGCGAATCCAGGAGCTGGGCCACCGGGTTGTGCCGGTCTTCCAGCGGGACGATCTCTTGCACCCGACCGCCGAACCGCCATCGCCCGCGGGCGCTGGCCGAACCTGACCTGAGAACCGGAAGATCGGAAGATTACCAGCAAAGCTGACTTGTGGTCTGAGGCGCGCCTCGCTAGAGTCCTTGAACCGTGAAACTCGCTGTCATCAAGTCAAGTTTTGGCGTCTCTTTCGCGGCCGGTGTCTATCACCTCAAGTACTCGACAAGCGAGGCGCCTGTCTGCCGACAGGCAGGCGCACAGGAGATACCGGAAACACACCAAAACCGCGCGTACCCCAACCGACCGGGAATGAGGTCTGA
>JAGWYX010000287.1 GCA_018969165.1 Verrucomicrobiota bacterium | reverse complement strand
TGCTGCCAAAATTCCTGAGCATTTTCCAGGGGATCAACGTGCCGTTGCCCGCCTCGACTCGGGCGTTGATGGCCCTGAGTCACTTGTTCAGCGGTTACTGGTGGGCGATGCTGCTGACGATCCTGGCGGCGGGGGTTCTCTTCAAACGCTATCAGGCATCTCCGACCGGCCAACGCACGCTGGACGATTGGAAGATGCGCGCGCCGGTCCTGGGCAAGGTGGTCAAACTGAATTTGTTCGGCCAGTTCGCCCGCACCCTCTCGACGCTGTTGCACAACGGGGTGCCGGTGTTGACCGCGCTGAAGATCACCGAGCAAATCATCCCCAACCATATCATCAAGGAGGCCATCGCCCAGACGCGCGAGGCGGTCACCGACGGCAAAACCATTGCCCAGCCCCTGGCGCGCAGCCGCATCTTTCCGCAGCTCATGATCGACCTGCTCAAGATCGGTGAGGAAACCGGCGACGTGCCCGGCGCGCTCAAGAACGTGGCCGACACCTACGAGAGCGAGCTGAGCATCGCCTTGCGCGTGATGACCAACCTCATCGAACCGGCCCTCATCATCGTCATGGCCCTTGGGGTCGGCTTCCTGCTCTTCAGCGTGTTGTCCGTTATGTTTACCATCACCTCCAGCATCGGCAACCAATGAGGGCGGTGCGCCATGAACCGGCCCGCCTCGATGGGGAGGGACCGCGTGTCGCAGTCCATCGATTGATGGACGGCAGCATGCCGCCCCTTCCGGTTCAAGGCCCCGATGCAGATCTGGCTTTGCACGGGTTGGCTTCCCATGAACCGCTGTTCGGTAGGGCGACCGCCTCCGGCCGCACCGGCTTCACGCTGGTCGAGATCATGATCGTGATCAGCATCATCGCCGTGGTCTTCGCGATGGGCGTGCCGTCGTTGTTCCGCATGATGAGCAAGGATCCCATGCGCCAGGCGGTTAGCGACGTGCTCGAGGCCTGCCAGCAGGCGCGCGCCGAGGCCATTCTCCGCGACACCACCACCGAGCTGCGCTTTGACCTCGAAGACGGCGGCTTCTGGGACATCACCGTGGTCCCGCGACCCAAACACCACGCCGAGCTGGACGTCCAACCCGATCCGTCCGTCCAATCCCCGCCCGACAGCGCCCCGGCCCCGGCCCCGATCTTCCATGCCCGGATCTCCAACCGTATCTTCGTGGACGCCCTCGGCGTGAACTTCAAGGACGCGATCGCCGACCAGGAACCGCCGGCACCGGTGCGGTTTTATGCCAACGGCACTTGCGATGAGTTCACCATCGTGCTCCACTGGTTGGACCAGCCCGAGTGGCGCAAGATTTCGCTCGATATCATCACTGGGCTGCCCGATGTGGAGATGATCCGATGACGCCGGTTTCCCTCAAGGCCCGGACCGGCGTGCCCGCCGGCTGGCGCCGCGCCGGTCCGCTCGGTTTCCGCCATCCGGTTCCCACTCCCGTCGCCGCCTTCACCCTGCTGGAGGTCTTGATCGCCATGAGCATTTTCTTCATGGCCGTCTTCGGCCTGCTGGCGTTGACCTCGCAGAACCTCAGGTTGGCCCGCGCGCTGCAGCAGCAGAACGCGGTGGACCTCGGCAGTTTGCCGGCCGAGCTGTCGCTGAGCAACATCCTCCAGGAAGGCTTTCTGTCGGGCGACTTTGGCGACCTGCACCCGGGTTACACCTGGGCGGCGGACGTCTATACCGCCAGCACCAACGGCTTGTTCGAAGTGGACTTCAGCATCGTCGATGAAAACGCCCGTCCCCCCGCGATCAACACCCTCAACATTCTGCTGTGGCGCCCGGCCTCCCCGGTCAGCGCCCCGATGGGCGCGCGATGAGCCGAGCCGCACTGCCACGCCGCCGGGGCGCGTTCACCCTGATCGAGATCATGATCGCGATCACCCTCTTCGCCCTCGTGATCGCCGCCATGTACTCCAGTTGGTGGGCCATCGTCCGCGCCACCCGTACCGGCCAGACCGCCGCCGCTGAAGCCCAGCGCTCCCGCATCGCCTTGCGCACCGTGGTCCAGGCCCTCACCGGCGTTCAAATGTACCTCCCCAACATCCGCTTTTACTCCTTCGATGTGGACACCAGCTCGGACTTCGCCGCCTTGAGCCTGGTGTCGCGTCTGCCGGAATCCTTCCCCGGCAGCGGCGTTTTCGGCGATCATTACTTGCGGCGCGTCACCTTTACCGTCGAACCGGACAAGGACGGCACCAACCAATTGGTCATGCGCCAAATGCCGCTGCTCGAAGCCACCAACACCGACCAGGAACCCTACGCAATTGTCCTGGCCCGGGACGTCAACGTCTTCATGCTGGAGTTCTGGGACTCGGTGCGCAACGACTGGGGCACCGATTGGTTGCTCACCAACCGATTGCCGTACATGGTGCGAGTGACCCTCGCCACCGGCGGGCCGCACGGCAAAATCCAGGCCGAGGACATCGCCACGCGCGAAATCGTGCTCACCGCCATCCCGATCCCGCTGCAATACCAGATCGTGGGCGGCCCCATGCCCTTCCCGCCTGGCGGGCCGTTCCCGGGCGGACAACCGTTCTCACCGGTGGCCCCGGGGCAACCCGGCTACCCTGGCCAGCCGTTTAACTCGATGCAACCGGTCGCGCCCGCCCCTTACGCGCCGGCCTTCGCACCCAATGGCCAATAAACTTATTTCCGCAATTAGTCGCGCCCGGCCCCTGCGCGCCGGCCGGCGTAACGGGAGGCGGCGTTGCCTCCGGTTCCCATCCCCCGCGCCTACGCCCGCGCAAGTCGTGCCTTTCCAAGAACTGGACCGCGGGTTGTCCGCAACCCGCAGCGCTTGGGCACGCGCTGCGGCTTGGGACAAGCCGCGGTCCGATCGTGAGCAGCTCAGGGTCCCCTGGCACGCGCCATCGCGAGCGGAGGCTTCCCAGGTACCGGCCACCCGGGCGCGCATGCGCTCGACCCGCGGCATCGCCCTGCTGATGGTGATGGTGGTGATCATCATGCTGGGAATCCTGGCGGGCGGTTTTGCCTACTCGATGAAGGTCGAGACCCGCTTGGCCCGCAATCAATCTTACGACACCCAACTCGAATGGCTCGGCCGCTCCGGCGTCGAGTACGCCCGCTATATCCTCGCCCAGGAACTCCTGGCGCCCGGCCATACCTGTGACGCCTTGAACCAGAAATGGGCCGGCGGTTTCGCCGAAACCAACGAAATCCTTGCCCCCCTCTCGCTGACCAATGTCTCGCTCGGCGCCGGCTCCTTCTCGATCCGCATCATCGACCAGGAACGCAAGTTCAACATCAACACCGCCGACGACACCACCCTCCAGCAAGCCTTCAACTTGATCGGCATCGACTATATCGATTCGGCGCCCATCATCGAGGCGATCGACGATTGGCGCGACCCGAACATGCGCCGCGGCCTCAACGCGGCTGAAAGCGACTATTACCTGGGGCTTAAACCGCCCTACATCGCCAAGAACGGACCCATCGATGAGCTGGCCGAACTGCTGCTCATCCGCGGAATCACTCCGGACATGTACTGGGGACCGGGCACCGGTCTGACCAACCTGCCGGTCGTCACGTACCGCAACGGACCGGGCCTGCGCGCGCCGACCGAGGTGCCCACGACACCGCCCGTCGGCCTGGCCGACCTGTTCACCACCCTCTCGGCCCGCGTCATCAACATCAACACCGCCCCCGCGGCCGTCCTCCAGTTATTGCCCGGTATCGACGCCAATGCCGCCCAGGGCATCGTCAGCGCCCGCGCCGGCCCGGACGGCGTCGAGGGCGACGGCGACGACATCCCGTTTCAAAATCCGGGCGAGTTGATGAACGTGCCCGGGATCAGTTCGCCTCAAATCGGCTTTATGCTTTCGCGTTGCACCGTTCGTAGCATCACGTTCGAGGTGCACGTCGAGGCCCAGATCGGCGGCGTCAAACGCCAGTATGTCGCGCTCCTCCGCCGCAACAGCCCGATGGACATCCCCATCCTTTTCTTCTACGAGCAATGAACCCCTGCGGTGGCGCGCCTCATCGGCCCGCGATTTCACCGGTCGCCGCCGGCCGTTGCAGCCGCGAACGCCGCCGGCCGTAGCCGAAATAAATCACCAGCCCGATCGCCATCCATACGATCAACCGCGCCCAGGTGTCCGGCGGCAAGCCAGACATCAAGGCGAAGCAGAACAGAATCCCGAGTGGTGAAACCAGCCAGAAGACCGGGGTCCGAAACGGCCGGTTGATCTGCGGATCGGTAAAGCGGAGCACGAATACGCCCGCGCACACAATGGCGAAGGCCAGCAGCGTCCCGATCGACACCAGCTCACCCAGCAGCCCGATGGGAAACAGCCCGGCGATCAACATCGCAATCACCCCGGTCAGGATTTGCGCCAGCCAGGGAGTGCGAAACCTCGGATGGACCGTGCTGAACACCGGCGGCAGCAAGCCGTCCTTGGACATGGTGTAAAAAATCCGCGGTTGTCCCAGCATCATCACCAGGATCACCGACGACAGCCCGGCAATCGCCCCGATCTTGATAATCGGCCGCAACCAGCCGACCCCGCCGCCGACCGAGTCGATGGCGACGGCGATGGGGTCCGGGACATTCAGTTTGGTGTAGGAGACGATGCCGGTCAACACGAGCGAGACCACGATGTAAAGCACCGTGCAGACGGCCAGGGAACCCAGGATGCCAATCGGCATGTCGCGCTGCGCATTGCGGGCCTCCTGCGCCGCCGTCGAAACGGCGTCGAACCCGATGTAGGCAAAGAAGATCACCCCGGCCCCGCGCAGTACCCCGCCCCAGCCGAATTCGCCCGGGCCCTTGGCCGGTGGCACGAACGGCTGCCAGTTGGCCCGGTTCAAATAAGCCAACCCCACGGCCACGAAGGCCAGGATCACCACCAATTTGACGGCCACGATCACGTTGTTGAACGTCGCCGATTCCTTGATGCCGAGCACCAACAGGAAGGTGATGAACCCGATGATGAACATCGCCGGGATGTTCAGCACCGCCCCCGTGCTCACCCAGCCCTCGCTGAACAACCGCCAGATGTTCCACCCCGCGTCCAGCGTCGCCTTGTGATCGTAAGGCGCCGATGTAAACGCCGCCGGGATCACGATGCCCAGGTCCTTCAGAAACGACACCACATAACCCGACCAACCCACCGCCACCGTTCCAGCGGCAAAGAGGTACTCCAGGATCAAATCCCAGCCGATAATCCACGCGACCAGCTCGCCCAGCGTCGCGTACCCGTAGGTGTAAGCCGAGCCGGACACCGGGATCATGGCCGAGAACTCGGCGTAGCACAGCCCGGCAAACGCGCAGGCCACCCCCGACAACACGAACGAGAACACAATCGCCGGCCCGGCGTACTTGGCCGCCGCCTGGCCGGTCAGCACGAATATCCCCGCCCCGATAATGGCGCCAATGCCCAGCGCGACCAGGTTCACCGGACCCAGGGCGCGCCGCAGGCTCTGGTCCCGCTGCGCCTCCGCCTGCAGGTCCGCCACGGGCTTGCGACGAAACAGGCTCACGGGCGCCCCCCCGTGCAGCGCCGAGTTCCAGCCCGGCGCGCGGCCAATGCCTGGCCATCGGGTCGCGCCAACCGGGCAAGGCGACGCGGCCACCCCGCCAGGCGGACCGCCGGATCAGCCTGGCCGGGTTCATGAGACAGCAACACCGAACCGAGGATCGCGGGTGGGTTGGAGTTCACGCGGGTCTTGGATAATGGGCTTTTGCCCCGGTTCATTAACGACTGCGCACCAGAAGTCAAGCCAACGTGCCAACAATGTCGCGTCGCGCACCCAGACCGACGCTCGCGTGCCCGAGCGAGGCGCGCCTCAGACCTCAGGTCACCATCGCCA
>JAGWYX010000286.1 GCA_018969165.1 Verrucomicrobiota bacterium | reverse complement strand
ACGGCAGCGCCGGACTGCGCGGCGAAATCATCAAGTCCGACAATCTCGCCGACATTAAGCTTTTTGCGGCCACGTTCCTGTCCGGCGCGGCCAGCGCGTTGACGGAAAAGCAGGAGACCGTCTTCGGCCCCATTAACAGTCCCACGCTCAACAACGCGCCCTTCGCCGGGGCGCAGGCGGTGTTGCAAACCTACGCGCAGCAAATCTTCGATTCAATTCAAAAGAACGGTTTCTACGTGCGCGTGCCGAGCGGCAAACAGTTCTATCTTTACGTCCTGCAAACGATTGACGATGCCGACGCCTCGCTCGGCGGCACCGCCATCCCCGTAACCCCGGAAACCGACGAGCCAGTTAAAACCAAATCACGACCATGAAAGTGTATTATCTCATTCCGCTGTTGTTTCTCCCCGCGTGCTCCTCGACACCCAAGCTGGTGTTGCGGCCACAGCAACCGCCAACCACGAGCGCCGACGGTATTCGATACCCCGAAATCCTTCATGCCTACCACGTCGGACGTTACGCCGACCCGAACGACGATTTGATCATGCACGAGCAGCACGTCGTCTATCGCGTCGAGGACAACACGCGCTGGAATTTTCATCCCGGCCCGGACGGCGGAAACCTGCCCACGTCGCCATCGTGTGACGCGGCCTTCGCCCCGCTCCCGGTCAATGACGCGATTCTGGCCGAGGTCAATTCCCAAAAGTTTGCCACCGCTCAAATCATGATGCAGGCCCGAACCCTGTCGGCGGCGCTGGCGCAGTTTCAAACCGCGTTGCAGCAGACCAAAACCAACCTTCAGGAAACGGTGATTCTGCGGGCGTCGGTGAACGCAATGAAGCAGCGGCTCGACGCGCTCGAATCAGCGCAGCCACAGCAACCGCCATTTTCAACCTCCACAAGCACCAACGAACCGCCTGACCCGTTGAGTCCGTGAAACATTTTGCCAGGGGCGGAACGGCTTGACCGCTTGGCTCCGGCGAACACGGCTAATGCCGCGTAAACAAAAACATCAACAAACGAATCGTATGAGTAAAATGAAACCACCCGCGCCGCCGAGCGCCGGCGGCAATGCCGCCCCCGCAGAACAGCCCACTTTCCGGTCCAACCCGGAGGTGGATGCCAAGATTGATGCCTACATCAAAGAAAACCCGAAGTATTGGAGTTACGTCCAGGCCATGCCGCGCGAACGGCTCGAACGCACCGTCGTTCTCAACGAGGTGCGCGAACTCGACCGCCAGCAACGCATCCGGGAGGGCGTCCTGAAACAAATCAACCGCGACCCCGAACTGAAGCGCGCCTACGACCTTCTGGTCAAAGACCTGCCCGAAGACCAGAAGGAAACCGTCATCGCCCAAATCGGCCGCACCGCGCGCCGCGCCGTCGCCCGCGTACAGGGTCAGCAGCAGCAACAAAAGGCTGAAGGCGTAACCGTCTGAACCAACCACTACGCCCCGGCTTGTGATTCGGAAGCGTTTCCAAACCGGGGCTGATTGTTTATGTGTTCGCAACCAAACTCGGAAGCTTGCCACGGCAGCGAGCTTCCGAGTAAATTTCCGACCATGTTCGACCTCGCCGAAATCATTCGCCAGCATGAGGGCAAGACTTTGGAATTCAAACGCGACCTTTCCTCGCCGGACAAGGTGATGCGAACGCTGGTTGCTTTTGCGAATGGCGCGGGCGGGAAGTTGCTCGTTGGTGTCGAGGACGGCACTCGCCGGGTGCTGGGTGTGCCGGATACGGCCAAAACGGAGGAGCAACTGGCCAATTTCATCGCCGACCGGATTGAACCGCGGCTCGTCCCGGAAATTCACGTCATCCCCTGGCGGAAGAAGTATGTGCTGGCGGTGGAGGTCTTCCCCAGCCCAAGCCGCCCGCATTACGTCAAGTCGTCGGGCTTTCCAGCCGGTGTCTATGTCCGCGTCGGTTCGACGAACCGGCAGGCCGACGCTGCCGCAGTTGCCGAACTTCAGCGCGTGGTGCGTGGACGTTCATTTGATGAAGAACCCATGCCGGAATCAAACTCGGAAGCGATTGACTTCCGAGTTGCTTCCGAGTGCTTCGCGCCGGTGCGCAAGCTGACACGGCACGAACTGCACTCGCTTCAACTCACCGCCACTCATCAGGGCCGGGAAGTTTGCACGGTGGGCGGGGTGTTGTTGTTTGGCGTGGACCGTTTGAAACACTTTCCCGAAGCTTTTCTGCGCGCCGGTTGCTTCAAAGGCGAAGACAAAAGCGTGATTCTTGATTCGGCCAGCATCACCGACTTTCCGGTGCTCGCGGTGGAACAGGCGTTGCAATTCGTGCAGCGCAATACCCGGCACTCGCTCGAAATCAAGAACGTCCGTCACCGCGAGGTTTGGGAATTCCCGGTCGTGGCCTTGCGGGAAGCCATCATCAACGCCTTCGTCCACGCCGACTACGCCCAGCGTGGCTCATCATTGCGGCTTGCGGTGTTCCGCGACCGCATCGAGGTGGAAAATCCCGGCAATTTGCCGCCTGGCTTGACCATCGAAGACATTCTGCGTGGTGTTTCCAAACTGCGGAATCGCGTCATCGGCCGTGTCTTCCACGAATTGAAACTGATTGAGCAATGGGGCAGCGGCATCCATCGAATGATTAACGCCTGTCAGCAGGCGGGACTGCCTGAGCCGGAATTCGAGGAAATTGGCAGCGGCTTTCGCGTCACCTTTCGTCGCCAACAGATCGCCCGGCCAAGGCGGGATGAACTCGACAACGCCATTGTGGACTTCTTGCGCGAAAATCCAGGTGCGTCCACCAGCCGGGTTGCCGCGCACATCAAACGAACGCCGCGCGCGACCCAATCCCGCCTGAAACGGTTGGTGGAGCTTGGTCAAATCGTGGGCTTGGGCAGCAGCGCCAAAGACCCGCACAAGGGTTATCACTTAAAGGCGGAATGAATCGGTGCCCCCGGGCGTGACCGCCAGGACGAGGCCGGACGCCTTTGGGATGTCGTCTTGTGACACGCTTTGCGATCAAACAAAGTCCCGACGGTTCCGACCGCATCCCCGTTTTGCTCCACGTCAGAAACGACAATCGCAGCGCGAAGCCAGTCACGCTCGTGGCCACTTGTGGCCCGCTGGACATGGACGATCCGCAACCCGCAATCACCATCATGTTGCCGGACGAAGATTGACCGCTTCGTCAGACAGGCGGCTGGACTCGATCCAGCCGCCTTTTCCCTGCCGCGCAAGACTGCGCCAATTCAATTCCCCTTGCAGCCTCAGAGTTCCTGATCTCGGGCGGTTGGGCTCAGGAAGCGGAGGAAGCGTTTTGATCCGATAAACAGGGACGTTGGCGAGGAGGGCGGGAGCGCCGCGGGAGAGAGGGCGCGAACCCGGATCGGAAACTGACTTGCGCCGATTTTCGCCTGGCGCGCCCAGGCCCCCAGGATCAGACTGGCCCCATGGCCCAATTACAGTTGCCGGTGTTTCCCCACGGAGTCACGCAGTTGAACGCGGACTTGGGAGTCTGTTGCCGGGAGGGACGAGTCAGCTATTTCTACGGCACGCTGCCGGTGTTCACGCATGACGCCAAGGACGTAAAGAGCTTTCGCCTGTTCACCAGCCAATTGTATCTGGAGGGCAAAGTGAAGCAGGCCGACTTGGTGAAGGTGTTTGGAGTCAGCGCGATCAGCATCAAGCGGGCGGTCAAGCTCTATGAGGCAGCGGGACCGGGAGGATTTTGGCGACCCCGTCCAACGCGGGGACCCTCGGTGCTGACGCCTCAGGTGCTCAAGCAGGCGCAGGAGCAGTTGGACCAAGGGCAGACGCTGCAAGCAGTGGCGGCGCAACTGCAGGTTAAGTGCGACACCCTGCGCAAAGCGGTGCGTGCGGGGCGGCTTCACGAGGCTGTAAAAAAAACGAAAATAATTTCCTCCCCGGCTCCGGCGCCTCGGTCTTAAGCACCAAGAGCGAGCGCAGCGAGTTGGACGCGCAGGCGCCGCTGGGAGTGGCCGCTCACAATGTGGCGGGCCGGATCATGGCATCGCTGGGCAAAGGCGGTCCGGTGGATTCACGCTTTGAGCCCAGCGCCGACGTGCCCAAGGCCGGGGTTTTGCTGGCCCTGCCGGCGCTGTTGGCCAGCGGGCTGTGGGAACATACCGAGGAACACTTTCGCCTTCCCTCCGGATATTACCAACTGGTGCATCTGTTTTTGCTGGTGGCTTTCCTGGCGCTGGCGCGGGTCAAGTCGTTAGAGAGCTTGCGTTATTGCGCACCGGGTGAATGGGGCAAGGTGCTGGGACTGGATCGGATTCCAGAGGTGCGCACCTTGCGGGAGAAGTTGCAGTCGCTGGGAGAGGAAAAGAAGGTGAGCGCGTGGACGGCGCAGCTCAGCCGGCGGTGGATGGCGGAGGACCCGGAGAGCGCGGGCACGTTGTATGTGGACGGTCATGTGCGGGTCTATCATGGCTCGGCCGCGCGCTTACCCAAACATTACGTGTCGCGGCAGCGGCTCTGCTTGCGTGCGACGACCGACTATTGGGTCAACGCGGCGGACGGGCAGCCCTTTTTCGTGGTGCATCGCCCGGTGGACCCTGGACTGCTCAAAGTGCTGGAAGAGGAGATCATCCCACGCTTGGAGAAGGAAGTGCCCAATCAGCCCACGGCGGAAGCGTTGGCCGCCGATCCGACGTTGGACAAATTCATCGTGGTGTTCGACCGCGAGGGCTACAGCCCCGAGGGCCTCAAGCGGCTCAAAGAACGGCGGATTGGCTGCCTGACCTATCACAAGCATCCGGGAGCGGACTGGCCGGAAAGCGAGTTTGAGACTTGCACCGTCAAACTGGCCCACGGCAACCAGGAGGAACTCAAGCTGGCGGAACGCCACACCAAATTAAGCAATGACTTTGAAGTCCGGGAAATCCGGCACTTGGATGCCGCCGGACATCAGACGGCGGTGCTTGCGACAAACGAACGGCTGAGCCGCGAGGCGGCGGCCGCCGGAATGTTCGGGCGGTGGTCGCAGGAAAACTTTCTCAAATACATGCGTGAACACTATGCCCTGGACCGTTTGGTCAGCTATCAGGTCGAGAAAATGGATGAGACGACGCAAGTGGTCAATCCGGCCTGGCGGAAACTGGACCGAGCCGTCCGCAGCCTGAGCGCCAAACTCCATGCGCGGCTGGCGCGCTTTGGGGCGATGAACCTGGCCGAGACGATTGAACCCCAAGCCGTGGAGAAGTTCTTAAAGAAGAAATCGGCCCTGCAACGGGAAGTGCAAGAACTCCAAACCCAACTGAAGGCCAAGAAAGCGGAGCGGGCGGATGTGGCGCATCACCTGCCGTTGGGACAAGTGCCCGAAGCCGAGCGCTTTGATCGGCTCAGCAGCGGCAGCAAGGATTTGGTGGACACCATCAAGCTGGTGGCTTATCGGGCCGAGACGGCCATGGCGCATATCATGCGAGAAGCCTTGCCCAAATGGCGGAAGGAGGAGGAGCGGCGCCTGCTGCAATCCCTTTATGCCAGCGAGGCGGACCTGATCCCGGACCCGGCGGCGGGCACGCTCACAGTGCGGCTGCATTATCCGGCCAATGCGATGCTGGCTGGGGCGGTAGAAAAATTATGCGAAGAACTGACCGCGACCCAAACGGTATTTCCCACCACCAAGCTGCGCTTGGTCTATCAACTGGCCTGCGGAGAGCGGCAAGCTGTTCCCTGCGTCGAGGCGGGCGAGACTTCCCCAAAAATCCGGGAGCAGGATGATTAGACAGCCTTCAGCACCTTCTCACATTTCTTGATGCTGTGGGGCCGTGTGGGCTCAGATCAATTCCCGCGAGATCAGGAAGTCTGAGACTACGCCCTGAGCCGTCGCAGACTTGCTCTTGCCCGATTCGAGTCTGACCGTTGGCCGTCCCTCAATTAGAAAAGAGCCG
>JAGWYX010000285.1 GCA_018969165.1 Verrucomicrobiota bacterium | reverse complement strand
GAGTTGGCGACGGTGAGCAAGCTGATGACAGCCAGTTGGAGTCGCGGGGACAAGGTTTACGTGCTGGCCGGCGAGGTTGACCAGGAGTCATTGCGGCGGTACGCGCTCAGGGCTGGGGAACCTTGAGTCCAATGGGAAACCCTCCGGCAAAGCCGGAGGGTTTCCCATTGGACTAATCGGACAGATTGAATGGAACACGGCTCCGGGGAGGAACCTCTTAACCAGACGGGCCGCATTGCATTGGCAGCGCCGATGACGAACTCCGGTTCGCTTCCTGAGCGCGGCTCGAGGATGGGAATCTGTCCCCATTCGCTGGTGGATCTCGATTGGCGAAGGGCGCTGGTGTTCACCGCAGAGACACGCTAGTTTAGACCATGTTCATAACCGGACTCGGGATTGCGACACCCCCGCGGCGTTACAGCCAGCGGGAATGTTGGGAGGCCTGTCGCGTCTCAGCACCTGTTCGCCTGCTCTCCACTCGGGCGCAGACCCTGCTCGAGAGAGTCTTCCTTGGCGCCAACGGCATCGAAGGCCGTTACTTGGCCTTGGCCGATCTGCGCGAGGTGTTCGAATTGACGCCGGACGCGCTCCACAGCCGGTTTCGAAAACACGCCCCCGCTTTGGCCGGTTCGGCGGTGGAACGTGCATTGCAGGACGCGAGACTGCCAGCCGTGGACGTCGATGCCGTCATCGTCAGCACCTGCACCGGCTATTTGTGCCCGGGCCTGACCAGTTACGTGGCCGAGCAAATGGGGTTGCGGCCGGACGTCCTGGCCCTCGACCTGGTTGGCCAAGGTTGCGGCGCCGCGATTCCCAACCTGCGCGTCGCCGAGGCCTTGCTGGCCTCGGGCCGGGCCCGACATGTCCTCGCGGTCTGCGTGGAGGTGTGCAGCGCTTCGTTCTATCTTGATGACGATCCGGGCGTCCTGGTCAGCGCCTGTCTGTTCGGTGACGGCGCAGCCGCCGCGGTTTTGTCGAGTGAACAACCGACCTGCCGGCGCGTGGTCAGGTGGGAGGGCGCTGCCGGCATCCTGAATCCGGCGGATCGAGACTACCTCAAGTTCGAAATGCGGGACGGCATGTTGCGAAACGTGCTGACCAAGCGCGTCCCGGTCATGTCGGGGAAATGCGCCGAAGCAGTGCTGCGTGAGCTGCTCAGCCGAACCGGCGTCCGGCGGGACCAAATCACGACTTGGCTTTTGCACGCCGGCGGGCGCGATGTACTCCGGGTGCTGCGGGACCGGCTTGAATTGCAGGAAACGGACCTCCGTTGGAGCGTCGACACCCTTCGCCAATACGGCAATCTGAGCAGTGCCAGCATCCTGTTCAGTCTCCAGGCCGCGTGGGTTAACGGTGCCCCTGGCGGCCACTGGTGGATGACTTCGTTCGGCGCCGGATTCAGTTGCCAGGGGGCGCTGCTGTGCGTCACCTGATTCGCACGCCGGCGTGAGGGCCCGCATGCAACGCCGGGTCGAGCCGGAGTGGTTGGACACCTTGGAGCCCAAGGATCCGCGGGCCGCAGCGTCCCGCGACGATTTGCGGCGGATCAATGCCTGGTTGGGCAGTGCCGCCGTCGTCGCCCGCAGCGCACGCCGCGCCACCGCCGCCGGGCCGCCGCGACGACTGGTCGAACTGGGTGCCGGAGACGGTCGGTTCATGCTGAGTTTGGCCACGCGCCTGGCGCAGAGTTTCGGTCGGATCGAAGTGATCCTGGTGGACCGCCTCGCGGCGGTCGGCGCGGACACGGTGCGACAAATCCAAGTTTTGGGCTGGCGGGTGGAGACCGTCCGGGCCGATGTATTTGATTGGCTCACCGCTTTCCAGGGTGGGCCGGAGACACTGATGGTCGCCAACCTGTTCCTGCACCATTTTCGCGACGAGGACCTGAGTGGTTTGCTCGGGGCGGTGGCGCACCGCACCGCCGCCTTCGTGGCCTGTGAGCCAAGACGAACTCGCGCCGCGCTGACGGCCTCGAGTTTGCTGGGCCTGCTCGGCTGCAATCAGGTTACACGCCACGACGCGCGCCGCAGCGTTTATGCCGGGTTCCGAGGATTGGAATTATCGCAACGGTGGCCGGAGCCGCACGGCTGGCGGTTGGTCGAGAGGCGGGCCGGTTGGCTCAGCCACTGTTTCGTCGCCAGCGCGCTGGGGAACTCGACCGGCGAGCCAGGCGCGAGGTGAAACCGCTCACGATTGTTGGCGGTGGCCTGGCCGGGCTGACCCTCGGGATCGGTCTGCGCCAACGCGGCGTGCCAGTGATGATTTGGGAAGCCGGCGGTTATCCGCGGCATCGAGTGTGCGGTGAGTTCATCAGCGGCTGCGGCCCGGCGGCGCTTGCCGCGCTGGGTCTGGCCGAAACCCTGGTTCGTGCCGGCGCGTGGACCGCTCGCACCGCGCGCTTCGGCTCGCAACAGACCCTCTCGCCGGTCCGGACCTTGCCGGAGCCGGCCCTGTGCTTGTCGCGCTACGTGCTGGATAGGTGTCTGGCGGACGAGTTCCGGCGGCTGGGAGGAATGCTCCGCGAATACCAGCGCTGGAAGGGCGATGAGTTTGGCCCGGGGATGGTGCGGGCCACCGGCCGTCGGCTCCGGTCTCACCTCGAAGGCTGGCGTTGGTTTGGCCTGAAGGCCCACCTCCGCAACGTGGCGTTGGACGCTGATCTCGAAATGCACTTGGTGCCGGGGGGCTACGTGGGGCTGTGCCGACTCCGCGACGGTGTCGTGAATCTCTGCGGTTTATTCCAGCGCCGCACCCCAGCCTCGATTTCAACCACGCCCGGCGTGGCGGGAGCGAGGCCGGGCACGATGGCGCTGTCGCGCTCGCTCCCACTGGAACGATTGCGCAGCCGCCTCGGACCCGAGTTGAGCCTGCGCCTGGCGGACGCGAAGTTCGACGAGGATTCGGCCTGCGCGGTGGCGGGCTTGTCCTTTCAGCGCCACCGGGCCACGACACCCACCGCGTGCTGCGTTGGCGACGCCATCAGCATGATCCCGCCTGCGACCGGCAACGGGATGTCCATGGCCTTCGAGTCGGCCGTGTGCGCGCTCGATCCGTTGACGGCCTATACTCGTGGAGCCATGTCCTGGGACGAGGCTCAGCAGGCCGTCGCGCGCGTTTGCGATCAACGCTTCCGGCGGCGGCTGGTTTGGGGGCGGTGGCTGGACTGGACGCTTTTCCAGCCTGGACTTCGCGAGGCGGTGGCTCGGTGGGCGCCGCGCAGCGACTGGGTCTGGAGAACACTTTTCGCGAGGACCCGGTGACGGGCTGGCACCGCAGATCGCGCCAATAAACAATCGCGGGTGGAGCGTGAGTAAGGGTCCGTCAAGAAATAAGCTATCCATTCGCGGCGAGGGATTTTTCGCTCAGGCAAGTTATTGGTCGAGACGGGAATCGACCGTCCCTCCTCCGGTTTTCGCTGGCCATCCCCCGTGTGGAGCAGCGCGCGACCCTGGACAGACTTTGCTAAGGAAAAGACAATTGCGGTACAGCCGCCAGGAGCCGCAGGATTTTTAATCGACTTCAACAGTGTGGCTGAAAACCCTTCAGTGGCGAGGAGCTTCTCCTCGCCGTCCACGAGGTGCTGCAGGGAAGGTGACAGTTCCCATTCCGGGTACCGGTGGAGGGGACGGTGGGGACGTCGGGATGGAGGTTAAGCGCCATGTTATCCTGCGCTGTGATTCCCACGGCGGGCGTTTGCCCAAGTTAACGGTCTCAGATGGCAGTCCGAAGGCCGGACTCCCGGGACCCGGACTCACGCCTCAGGCGGTTTGGGGTTGTTGGGGCAGCCCGGGAGATGGCCCGCCAGGAGACGCTGAGACCTGAGGTTTGAGATGCTGGGAGCGCCACAGGTAATAGATGGCCGGGTAAACGACCAGTTCCATGATGGTCGAGGTGACGACGCCGCCGATCATCGGGATGGCGATGCGCTTCATGACATCGGCCCCGCTGCCGTGGCTCCACATGATCGGCATCAGGCCCGCGATGATGACGGAGGCCGTCATGGCCTTTGGGCGCACGCGCTTGACGGCTCCGTGGTAAATGGCATCGCGCAAATCGGTGAGATGACGCATCAAGCCGTCCTTGCGCCAGCGCTCGTAGGCCAGGTCGAGGTAGAGCAGCATCACGACCCCGGTTTCCGCGTCCAAGCCGGCCAGGGCGATGATGCCGACCCAGACTGCCACGCTCAGATTGTAGCCCAGCCAGTGGAGGGTGGCGAACGCGCCCACGAGCGAGAAAGGCACGGCCAGCATGACGATGGCGGTTTTGATCGCCGAGCGCGTGTTCAAGTAGATGATCAAGGTGATGAGCAGCAAGGTGAGCGGCACGACGATCAGCAACCGATGCTGGGCACGCAGCATGTACTCATATTGACCGCTCCAGACGATGCTGTAACCGGGCGGCACCTTGATCCGGCCCTTGCCGACGGCCTCGTTCACCGCGTGGATAGCCATCTGGACATAGGTGCCGATGTCCACGCCTTTGACATCGACGTAAATCCAGGCGTTGGGCACCGCTGCTTCGCTTTTGATTCCCATCGGGGCATCGACCACTTTGAACGTCGCCAACTGTCCCAGGGGCACCTGGGCCCCGGTGGGCGCGGGCACTACCAGATCGCGCAGGGCCTGGAGGTCCTGGCGATAGTCGCGGTCGTAGCGGAGGTTGACGGAGTAACGTTCCAGGCCCTCGACCGTGGTGGTGATGGGCATGCCGCCCAGGGCTACCGCCAGGACCTCCTGCACCTCGCCCAAGGTCAAGCCGTAACGGCCGATCTGGTCGCGATTGATCTCGAACTCCAGGTAGCGCCCGCCAATGACGCGCTCGGCATAGGCGCTGGAGGTGCCGGGCACGCCGCGGACGACCGCCTCGATCTGAGAACCAATCCGTTGCAGCGCGGCGAGGTCCGGGCCGGCGACTTTGATGCCGACCGGCGTTTTGATGCCGGTCGAGAGCATGTCGATCCGGGTCTTGATGGGCATGGTCCAGGCGTTGGCCAGTCCGGGAAACTGGATGGCGGCATTCATCGCGTCCACCAGTTCGTCCGGTGTGCGGCGGCGATGAGCGATGACGCGGCCGGTGTCGTCGCGGATGTAGGCCGCCGGCCATTGCTCTTCGGGCCGGAGCATGATGGTGGTCTCGATCATGTCGAACGGCGCAGGGTCGGTGGCGGTCTCGGCGCGACCGATCTTGCCAAACACGTGGTGCACCTCGGGAAACGTGCGAAGAATCTTGTCGGTCTGCTGGAGCAACTCCCGTGCCTTGGTCGGCGAGATGCCCGGGAAGGTGGTCGGCATGTAGAGCAAATCCCCTTCGTAAAGCGGCGGCATGAATTCCGAGCCGATGTTTTGGTAGGGGAAAAATCTTCCGGCTTTGAAGGCCCAGTCCTTGACCTTGCCATCCGGCAACCAGCGGGCGGCGAGCTTGTTCGAAGGGAAAAAAATCCATACAATCAACGCCGCCGCGGTGAAGATCACTTGCCACCGCCATCGGATAACAAAGTCGATGAGGGGATGATACAGCCAGATAAGCAAGCGATTGATGGGGTTCCGCTCTTCCGGGGGGATTTTGCCACGAATGAAGAAGCCCATGAGAATCGGGGCCAGCGTGATGGAGAGCAGCGCGGCTGAAGCCATCGAATAGGTCTTGGTGAAGGCCAGCGGTTTAAACAGGCGCCCTTCCTGTGCTTGCAGGGTGAAGACCGGCATGAACGACACCGTGATCACCAGCAGCGAATAGAACAGGGTCGGGCCGACCTCGATCGAGGCGTCCCGGATGATCTCCCAGTGCGGTTTCCGTCCCTGGTCGTGTTCCAGGTGTTTGTGGGCATTCTCGATCATGATGATGACCGCATCGACCATGGCGCCGATGGCGATGGCGATGCCGCCCAGGGACATGATATTGG
>JAGWYX010000284.1 GCA_018969165.1 Verrucomicrobiota bacterium | reverse complement strand
CCTTGACGACGTTGGTCCCGGATTGGCGCAGCGGCGACCGCACTTCGAGGTCCCACGGGGCATCCTCGATGATGTGCTTGATCCGGTAAGCCCCATGCTCGAGCGCGAAATCGGCCCCGAGATAGCCAACCCCCCGCTGCGGGCCGGTCTCCACATCCCCGCCGCTCCGATAGGTGTGCGATGAATTCAACTCGGCGATCAATTCGCCGATCACGTAATTGACATCCCAGCGGGTCACCGCGTCGGCGAGCAACTGGCCATAACGCCGGCGCATCGCGTTCCAATCCACGCCGTGCAGGCCCGGATCGTAGAAGTAGTCGCGTTCGAGCCGCCAGGCGTCGGTGAAAATCTGCCGCCACTCGGCCACCGGGTCGATCGTGGTCTCGAAATCGCTGGTCGCCAGTTTCTTGTCCAGCTTCTGGCCTTCCTTGGCCTCGATGATCGAGTAGCGGCCGTCTTTGCGGACCAGCAGTTTCTGGTGATCGGCCGACAGCGTGCTGTCGTCGGCATCGTCCACAATGGTTTTTTCCTCGCGCTTGTCGAGGTCCCAAAACAGGACCGGGCTCTTGCCGTCTTGGGCCCCGGCGCGGGGGAGCCGACGGTAGATCAACTTGCCGGGCGCCGCCTCCAGATTCGCGTAACGGCCCGCCTTGGGCGGCAGCACCACCGCGCGCCGCTCGAAATCAGCCAGGTCAATCTCGACCGGCTTGGGCTTCTTTTCCTTCTCGCTCGGCTTGCCATCCTTGGACCGAGCCGTTTTTTTAGCGGTATCTTTGCGCGACCCACGCTTGAGGTCAACCGGCCCCGCACCCGGGCCCTCGCCCGCGGGGAGAGGGAGCAACCCACTCCGCGCCTTGAACTGCTCCGGGCCGGTGAATGCGCCTTCAGGCTGGACCGCAGTCTCTCGCCCCTCACGGGTGAGGGCTTCGTCGGCGCCCGGATCGTCAACGGCGGAAAACTGGAGGCTTGAGGCAACGTCGTTCTTCTTCTCTTTGTCCCCGTCGTTCTTCTCTTCCTTCTTCTCGCCTTCCTCGTCGTTGCGAGCGGCCAGGGGCGAGGCCACGTCTTTGCGCAACGGGACGGCGATCAGCCGGTCCAGGTTCGCGTAAATCCAACTGTCGTCGCCCAGTTCGCTATAGGTCGGGTGGAAGCTGCGGCTGGATTTGAAGTAGAGGTATTTGCCGTCGGGGTCGAATACCGGTTCGCTGTCGTCATAGAAGCCGGCGGTCACCTGGTGGCGCCGGTGGAGTTTGAAATCGTAGAGCACGATCGCGCTTTGTCGATTGTCCAGGTCGCCGGGGTAGGCCAACCACCGGCTGTCGGCCGACCAGCTCGGGCGGAAGGCGCTCAGGCCGCCGTGGTACTGCCAGAGTTCGCGGTCGATGACCGTCGTCCGCTTGGTGTCGAAATCGTAAACCTGCACCCGCATCGCCTTATCGATGAACGCGATCTTGCGGCTGTCCGGCGACCAGCACGGGCGGTAACGGAAGCCCGGGCCCAGGGTCGTCAATGGCTGCTCCGCCCCGCGCTGGTCGGCCGGGCGGAGGGTCAATTCGTATTCGCCGGAGCGATCGCTGAAATAGGCAATCCATTTGCCGTCGGGGGACCAGGCGGGGTAGCGCTCGGCGACTCCGGAGCTGCGGGTCAGGTTGCGCACGAAGCCATGCTCGGCCGGCACGGTGAACAGGTCCCCGCGCGCCTCGAACACGGCCCGCTTGCCGGTCGGCGATATGCCGGCGCTATGGAGGTAGCCGGCAACGTTTTCCTGGCGCGGCTTGAGCGTGGCGCGGTCGGTCACCACCTCGATCTGGACCTCGTGGTATTTCTCGGTGGCGAGGTCCAGCACGTACAGCCGGCCGCCATTCTCGAACACCAGGTCCGAGGGACCGATCGACGGAAAATGGATGTCGTAATCCTTGAAAGCGGTGACCTGCCGGAACGTGCCCGCCTTCGTGTCGTAGGCCCAGAGGTTGTCGCGCTTGTAGGCGTCGCGATCGGACAGGAAATAAAGGGTGCCGCCGTGCCACATCGGGTCCGAATCGTTGGCGTCGTTGTGCGTGACATTCCGGGCCGTCAGCTTTTCGAGATCAAAAAACCAAATGTCCGGGTTCATCCCGCCGCGGTAGCGTTTCCAGGTCCGGAAATCCACGCTGATCGGCGTGTAAGCCAGGGTTCTTCCGTCGGGCGAGATCGCGCCGAACTCGCCGTACGGGACCGGCAGCCGCTCCGGCAGCCCGCCCTGGGCCGAGACCCGGAAGAGTTGGTTGAAGCGGTAGCTCGGCGAGGTCATGCCGCTGGCGAACAGGATCGATTTGCCGTCCGGATACCAGTTCAGGACGCGGTCGGCGGCGCCGTGATGCGTCAGGCGCCGGGGCAGACCGCCGGTCGCCGGCATCGTGTAGATGTCCAGATTACCATCATAATCGGCGCTGAAGGCGATGATCGAACCGTCGGGCGAAAAGCGCGGGAACTCCTCCTCGCCGCGTGGCGAGCTGAGCCGCACGGCCGTGCCGCCGGTCTTGGGAACGATCCAGATGTCGCCCGCATAAACAAAGGCGATCTGCCTGGCCGAGACCGCCGGCTCGCGCATGAGGCGCGCGTCGATGCGGCCGTGGACAATCTGCGGCGTCGGTTCGGCGGCCGGCAAGGATGACGCGAGGCCCAGCACTAATCCGAGGAGGAGAATCGAGTAGGCCCTCTTTCTGCCAATCCCGCTCCGACGGCAGGAAGCAAGGGAGGGCCTTGCCCTGAACCGGGCGAGGAGGGGCGCCTCCACGCCGACGCTGGCAAGAGAGGAGAAGGTGCCCGCGGGGCGGGAAAGGCGGCGCCGCGGTGCCTCATCCCATTTCAAATGCGAACGCTGAAGGGGCCGGGGAGTAGAAGTTGCCTTCGTGGCCAGGTTAAGCGGGAAAACGTCCGTGGAAGATTTCATAGGAGGAATGACCAATGGCGCCACATGTCTGCTGGCACCCCATTACGTCGCTTTCAACCCGGTGAAGCAAGGGAAAAGCCCTCCAAGCCGCGGTCGCGTCGGCGCCCACCAATTCCGGTTCATCAGCCTTCCGCGCCGGTGCGCCTATCTCCGGTCCGGCGCGAACGCGGTGGACTTACCCCGCTAGCCGGCCGTGGAGCACCGGCCGGGCGTCTGGCGGCGGCGAACTCATCGCGGCGATGCTGCTCACAAAGGCGATCTGGACGCCGCCGTCTCCGAAACGGCACGTCACCGTGTCGTGGTGCGGTGTCTCGTAGTAGCGCCACAACATCTCGAACGTGTGCGCGTCCTTCCACGCGCCGCGGGCGGCGATCCGGGCCGGGGTGCCGGGCTTCGGCGCGCCTCCCGAAATCAGGCGCGGCGGCGTTCCCGGCAGCGCGGTCTGGCCCCGTTGCCAGGTCCCGATCCCGCACTCGACGGGGTAAGCCGCCCGCGCGGTGTTGGCGGTGAAACCGCAGCGGTCGCCCGGGAATTCGAACCGCACGCGTTCCAACCCGAGGGCATTGGGCTCGAGTTGGAAGGTCTTCCCGGAGACCGGCCCGGCGACCGGCGAAGTTGGTTGCCCATTGGGTGGGGCCAGAGTCAGCGTGGCCAGCGTCCGTTCCAAACGCTCCCGCGTCGCGCGATCGTCTGGCAGCGGTTGATCGCTCATCGCGGGCAGCAAATGTTCCCAGACCAGGTCGAGTTCGCCCTGCATATCGTGGGTCTCGCTGGTGATCGCGATTACGGCATCCTGCTCCGGCATGACCATGGTGTATTGGCCGAACGCGCCGTCGCCGCGGAAGGCGTGATGCCTGCAACGCCAGAACTGGTAGCAGTAGCCTTGCAACCAGTCGTTGTCCGCGTTTGGCCGCTGGGGCCGGACGGGGGCGGGTTGCTGAATTTTGAACGTCGTCGCCTCGTCGATCCAGGCCGCGGGCAGGAGCTGGCGCCCATGCCATCGTCCCTTTTGCCGGTAGAATTGACCGAACTTGGCCAGGTCCTCGGTGCGCACGCTCAGCCCCCAGCCGCCGGTGTTGATGCCGCGCGGGCACGTTTCCCAGGTCGGCCCCGGGATGCCCAGGGGCGCGAACAATCGCGGAGTCAGGTAATCCACGATCCGCTGACCGGTCCGGCGCTGCACGATCGCCGAGAGCATGTAGGTGGCGCTGCTGTTGTAGAGGAACACGCTGCCCGGCGGGTGCGGGATCGGCGTGGCCAGGAACGCGCGGACCCAGTCCTCGGTCTTGACCATGTCCAGGACCGGTTCCTTCGCATTGCCGACCGACATCGTGAGCAGGTCGCGGACGCGCAAGGCGGCCAGGTGCTCGCTCACCCTCGCCGGCAGCTCGTCCGGAAAAAAGGAAATCACGCGATCCCCGACCCGCAGCCGGCCTTCGGAGACCGCGAAACCGACCGCGGTCGAGGTGAAGCTTTTGCTGAGCGAATAGAGCGTATGCCGGAACGGGGGCGCGTACGGCGACCACCAGCCCTCGGCCACCACGCGGCCATGCCGGACCAGCATGAAACTGTGGAACTCATGCTGGCTCTGCGCGACGGCGTCCAGGAATGCCAGGATGGCAGCCGACGAAATTCCTTCGGCCTCGGGCGTGCCGCGGGGCAACGGTCCGTCAGCGGCGGCGGCGACTTGCAGCCCCCGACAGGCGGAAAGCAAGGGGAGCAGGCTCAACCCGGCGGCGCTGCAGCCCGCCTGTTTGAGGAACGTCCGGCGATTGGGTTTCATCGGCCCAGGATTCCGGGATTCCGCCTCGAAGACAAGCGACAACATCCTGCCGGCCCGTGGCTGAGGCGGAAGAGGATTCACCGCCGCGCCGGAGAACGGGCGCGCGCCGAGCCCGGCTCCTTACTTCTTGGTCTTCCCGGCGCCGACGGTTTTGTCCTGGGCGGGGTCCCAAAACTCGGTTTTGTCGGCGAACAACTTCACGCCCATTTCCTTGAGGGCGCTATCGGCGACCTTCACCAGCGGTTGGTAGCAGGGGTGATGGGAGGCCTTGTAGGGGTTGTTATGCTTGGTGTTGTAGCAGCACAGCAGCGACCAGCGCGGGTACGGCGATTTGTTTTGATCGGATCGGTGGAGGGTATTGCAGTGGAAGAACAGGGCGTCGCCGGGGTCCATGACGCAATAGACCAGCTCCAGGACTTTCGTCGCCTGCTGGGTCCGCTCGGGGTCGGCGCCGGCTTGGTCGCCATACCGGCCGTGCTCGATCCGACCGAGTCGATGGGAGCCTTTCAAGACCTGCAGGCAGCCGTTCTCGCGCGTGTTGGGATCGACGGCGATCATGACCGAGGCCATATCCGGGAACAGGCAGCCGTTGAGGTACCAGTAACCGTAGTCCTGGTGCCAGGCCCAGGCCCCGCCGGTGAACGGTTCCTTGATGCTCATTTTCGAATGGTAATGATAAACCTCGTCGCCCAGCAGTTGTTCCATCGCCTCGACCACCCGCGGGCAGCGGGCGACGGTGCCATAGACATCCTCCCCGGCCTGGTTCCACAGCACCAGCTTGGCGACACCGCCTTCGCCGTCCTTGAGGTCGTAGGCGTGCTGTTTGAAGGCGGCGTCGGCCTTGGCCGCCCGGCGCAGGATGTCGGTCTCCTCCTGGTCGAAGAGTGCGCGGACAATCAGGTAGCCGTCCCGTTGGAATTCGGCGACCTGCAACTCGGATAGGGTTTTGCTTGGCATAACGATGGTTGCGGTGTGCGAATCGTGTCAGGGCTCTGAAGTCTGCCTCCAAGGTGCCCGTTTCACCGGCGAAAGTCAAAGGCCGGCGAGCGCGGGCAGTGTCCTGATTTCGGAGCGCGGCTCTATGAGCCGCAGCACAGCAGCTTCAAAATCAAGCCGCTGCGAGTCACAGACTCGCGCTCCAACCGCAAATTCGGACACTGCCTGGCGGACCCGGCGCTTGACTTGTG
>JAGWYX010000283.1 GCA_018969165.1 Verrucomicrobiota bacterium | reverse complement strand
GATTTATCAAATGTCGAGATCTGACCCCGTAGGCGAGACGGGATTAGGGAGCGGCCAGCCACGCGGCGGCCCCCGCGGCAACCTGATCGCCGGCGCCCCTGAATACCATCAGATTGGGGCCGGCGTCGGCCAGGGCGTAGAGGCGCTTCAGCAGGGCCGGCGGCTCCGCACCTTCGCCGGCCAGCCATAGTCTGCCCGGCACGCCCAGCGCCAGCAGGCCGGGTAGATCGCCATACTTGGCCCCGCCGGGCAGGAAGTTCACGTCGTGGATCGCCTGGATTTTGCCGAACCGAAACCCGCCGGTGTCCACGGCCGCTCGCCCCACCGCTGCCCCGGCTTGCGCCCGCGCCGCGGCGGCCCACGGCCCGGCGCCGTCGAGGCCAGCCAGATCAATTTCCTTCGAGGTCCGCTCGCTGTGTTTGACGTAGGAGATGACGGTCAGGATGTCATCGACGCGTTGCGCAAACAGCGTGTCGTTGTAGCCATAGGTGTAAGCGGCGGCTTCGCGGGGATTCCTGACCCGCCGGGTTTCGGCCACTCCATTGCCGTCGGCCAGGAACTCGCCTTGTTCGAACAAGTCCACACCAACCACGGTGGCACGGGCCTGGAGTAGTTTTTGGATTTCGGGCCTGACGGAGCCGTCGGCGTCGTAGAGGCCGGCCTTACCGTTGCCGGTGAGCCAGATAACGGTCTGCCCCTGCCATTGTTTGGGATAAAGGAACACAATCGGCAGTTCTTCGCGGTGGGCGATGTTGCGCAGCAAGCCGCTCATCTGGAGGTAATCGCCGCGATCGGTCTTGGTCTTGATATTCCACTCCACCGGACCAACCTCGGACAAGCTGCGCCCGATCAACACGTCCACCGCGCCGCCGAAGATTTGGCGGAACCGGTCCAGGGAATCTTGGTCCTGGGCCAATTGTGTTCGGGCGTCATCGGTGAGCCACCGCAGCAATTTACGCTCGAGGTCAGGGCCGCCTTCGGGCCGGGGATGCCTGGCGTCCCAGACGGTCAACTCGGCGCCGGTCAGTCGCGGATAATCCTGTTCGACGATCGGGTCGTGGTAGCCGAGCTTGAGGTGCTGGTTCAGCCAACGATACATCGCCGCGCGGCTGACATAGTTGTAGTTGTGTCCGAACTGCAGGAGTGGTGTGAGTTGGACGTTCTCCGGCGCGCCAAGCATGGCGAAATGACGTTTCAATTCTGGGAATCCTTTGGTCGGCATTTCCTTGGTCCAATCGTTGGCGGCCGTCATGCCCAGGGGTTTGGGCGCGAACAGGGCGGCGAATTCGACGTTGCCGGTGCGGACGCGCAGGTCGCAGGCGTTCTCACAGGTGCACCCGCCCTGCATCGCGGTCGAGACCATCACCGCCGGGAACGCCACCGCGGGTCGCGGGTCAATGGCACAGAGGACGAAAGTCTGCGTGCCGCCGCCGCTAGCCCCGGTGACCGCGATCCGGTCCGGATCTACGTCGGGCAAACTGATCAGAAAATCCAGGGCCCGGATCGAGTCGAAGGTCTGCAGGCCCATGACGCTTTGGAGGTGTTCTTCGGCTTGCGGACTGAACAGGCCCCAGTTTTGGAGCGTGTTCATCTCGGGCCGTTGTTTGGCAAAGCCGTGCGCCAGGGATTGCGGAATCTGCTGGCTGTCCGCGTAGCCGATCATGTCGTAGTGGAACACCACGCAACCCATGCGCGCCAGTTGCACGCAGCGCGACTGGAGCGGATTGCGGCCGCCGTTCTCGAACCGTTCTTCGCCGGCGACGATCTGGGCCCGAATCCGCTCCGGCCCGACATCGTAGAAGCGGCCGTCCTCCCAGTGTCCGTGCGGGCAAAGCACGCCGGGGAGCCGACCGCTGCGCCCCTTGGGCCGGAACAGGCTGCCGGTGACGTAGAAGCCGGGGAGGCTCTCAAAACAGACTTTCTCCACCGTGTAATCCCCGAGATCGATCTTGCCGTGGATCACGGCGTTCAGGGGGGACTTGGTCGGCATCGGCCACAGGCCGAGGGCCACGAGCAACTGGCGGCGGACGCGCGCGGCGCGCTTGGCCCATTCTTCGGGCGTGGGTGACGGCGTGAACGGAAAGTAACCGTCCAGGTCTTTCAACGGCTCAAGCCGCGCGTCCTTCGGCAGCGTCCCGGGCGCAAGCACGCGCGGGACCTCGGCTGACGACACCGGTGTGCTGAAGCCCACGAGGACCAGGACGGCCAGCGCCAATGGCCAGGGGAGGAGATTGGCGCGGCGCAGAGACGTCCGCGCCGAAGCGGTAGGATAAGTGGTCATAGCGGCCGAGTGTAGCAAGAACCGGCCACGGTGCGAAGAGAATCCTCGCGAGAGTCCTTGAACCGTGAAACTCGCTGTCATCAAGTCAAGTTTCGGCGTCTCTTTCCCGGTCTGTATTTATCGCCTCAAGGACTCTATGAGCGAGGCGCGCGGAGAAAACTGACGTCGGATAAGAAGCAGCGAAGATGCATGACAACGCTGACTCGAGGTCTGAGGCGCGCCTCGCTCGCGCATCGGGCTTGACGGAGGCTGGGAACGGGAGCAGCTTGGCTCCGTCCAAAATCCAATGCATCTATGGCACTGACCGCTACGCACAATCTCATGCTCCCCGCCACCGTGACCGGTTCCTGGCCGCGTCCGCGGTGGTACAACGTCAACCTCTGGGGTCGCCCGCTGGATACGGCGATGATGGACCCCTGGTATCGAGAACAGTTTTCCGATGCCCTGGCGGTGGTCATCTCGGACCAGATCCGCGCGGGTCTGGATGTCCTGACCACTGGCGATTATCATCTGGACGAGGATGTCGCCGGGCGATCGTGGCATCATTACCCGCTCCAGCGCTGGAAGGGGTTCGAGCACGAGGAACTCCAGACCGAGAAGACGCGCTCGCCGCTGCTGTCCTACCCGGTCGGCACCATGCTCGATTCCATTTATAAAACCTGGCGCTGGCCGCGGGTGACCGGCCGGGTCGAGCACGATCCGAAGAACCCGCTGGAATACGCCAAGATCTGGCGCATGGCCCAGCAGCCGGCCGCCGCCGCCGGCAAGCCGGTGAAGTTCGGCACCTGCTCGGCCCAGGTCCTGGCCTTCTTTCTGGACAGCCACACCCCCCATTACCAGCTCGACGACAAACGCCAGTTGATCTGGGACATGGCCGAGGCGATGAACCGTGAGTTGCGCCAACTGGCCGCCGCCGGCTGTCGGGTCATTCAGATCGAGGAACCCACCCTCCATTTCATGGCCCGTTATAATCCGGACCAGAAGGATTTCATCAATTTCCTCGTGGACGCCTTCAACCGTGAGGTGGAGGGCCTGGAGGGCGTCGAGGTCTGGATTCACACCTGCTGGGGCAATCCCAACATGCAAAAGGTTTTCAGTGACGAGTCTTACGCCAATTCCCTGGAGATTTACCTCGAACGGCTCAAGGGCGACGTTTGGACGATCGAGGCCACCGAGAATGGTTTCCGCGAACTGGCGCTGTTTGATCGCTACCGCAATTCGCTCAAGAAGAAGATCGCCGTCGGAGTCATCAGCCATCGCACCCTGCAGGCGGATTTTCCGGACGTGGTGGCGGAGCGGATTCGACGGTGCCTGAAACATATCCCGGCGGACAAACTCGTCCTGTCCACCGACTGCGGATTTGGCCGGCAAGGGTTCAATCGGCACCTGGCGTTCTACAAGACCGTCGCCATCCCGATGGCCCGAAATATTGTGCTCAAGGAACTCGGTTTGCCCGAGCGCTACGTTCCCGCCGGGGACGAGAAGCTGGCCTGGGACCAACTCCCCGACGCCGAGCCCTTCACCCATCTCAAGCCGCTCCGGTAGCGCCCTTGAACCCGAGAACTCATTGCGGCCAGATCAAGTTTTGGGCCGCGGTTGCTTGGCTGCGTTTGGGGTCGCAATGAATTTATAAGCGAGGCGCGGGTCGAACGGCCGAAGTGAAGCGGCGCAAACGCCGCGCTCCTCCATCCGTGGGGTCAAATCTCATCATTTGACATTTGTGTCGAACCTTCCCACGGATACCCCCAGCCCTTCGGACCACCACTTCGCAAAATGGTCAGTCTCTTGATTTCCAATGGCTTGCGCGAGACTCTCGGGGTAACCCAAGCGCTCCGTCACCCCGCTCCTGTCTCCCGATGGGGGAGAGGGAGGTTCCCGGGTTCGATGCGCAAAAGGATTTGGGCGGATTCTTTCAAGGGTTTCGGTGCCCGGCTAAGGATTTCTGACAGCGGCTCACCGCAGTCCCGCGAGCGACCGATTGTTTAGTTTCACGGCACGGAGCGAACGCGCCAGAAGTTGTTCGTCCCGGTAGCGGGGGTGTTGGTGAAGAGCAGGACGCCGCTGACCGTCATGGAGTTGGTCTGCAAGCCAACCCAACTGATTGGGGGCGTCAGCTCGAAAGTGCGGTCCAGGGCGTAGTTGGTGGTTGGATCGCCGACATAGCAGAACTGGGTTGCGCCTCCGGGCAAGAGTGTGCCGCGAAGCTGGTTGTAACCCGGGGCGTCACCGAGGACCGCCCTGGCGAGGTATTCCGACACCTTTCCTCCTGCCGTCGCGAACACGCCGCCTACGTACAGGTCGCTGCCGGATGTCCTCAGCGCCTCCACAAAGGAAGAAATCCAACCCACCCCCGAGCCCAACGCGCTCCAACTGGTTCCATCCCATTTAGCGATGTAACTGGCCGGTACGTTCCCCGCCGCCGTGAAAAGGCCGCCCGCATACAAGTCGCCGCCCGATACTGCTAAGGCGCCCACAGAGCCATTCATTCCCAAGCCCAACGCGCCCCAGTTGGTCCCATCCCACTTGGCGATATTGGTGGCCGGTACGCCGCCCGCTGTGGCAAAAGCGCCCCCAACATACAAGTCGCTACCGGACACCGCCAGCGCCAGCACCATGGGAGGAAACAGCGGTGAAGAGCTACTCATCCCCGATCCGAGTCCGCTCCAATTGCTCCCATCCCATTTGGCGATTGAGTTGACAGAGACCTCACCCGCCGTCGTGAAAATGCCCCCTGCGTACAGGTTGCTGTCTGATATTGCCAGCGCCTTCACACCGCCGTTCATTCCTGAGCCGAGCGCACTCCAGTTGTTCCCGTCCCATTTGGCGATGCCGTTGGCCACCACGCCGCCGGCCCGAGTGAACAAGCCTCCCACGTACAGATTCCCACCCGACACCGCCAAGGTACTCACGTAGGGAGCCAACGGGGGCGGGAGAATTCCACCGTCTCCTTTCCCTTGCGATACGCCGCTGATCCCCGAGCCTAGCCCGTTCCAAGTGCTGCCGTCCCACATGGCGATATTGTTGGCCACGATCCCCCCCGCGCTGGTGAACCACCCCCCCGCATACAGGTTGTTGTCCGACACCGCCAGGGCAGCCACGCCGCCGTTCATCCCCAAGCCCAGCGCGCGCCAATCGCTCCCGTCCCATTGAGCGACATTATTGGCTGCAACCCCGTCCGCCGTCGTGAACGCGCCCCCCGCATACAAGTTGGTGCCCCATGCCGCCAATGCATACACATTACCGTTCATTCCCGAGCCGAGCGTGTTCCAACTCTGCCCGTCCCATTTGGCGATGTAATTGGCTGCCATCCCACCTGCGGTCGTGAAAGAGCCGCCCGCATAGACGTCGCTACCTGACACCGCCAACGCCAGCACCAGGGGATGTGCACCACCAATCCCCGAGCCGAGCGCGCTCCACTTGTTCCCGTCCCACTTAGCGATGAAGTTGGCCGCGACCGCGCCAGCCGTCGTGAAGTAGCCTCCTGCGTACAGGTTAGTACCCGACACTGCCAGGGCATTCACAGAAGGGAAGTCAGGGGAGGTCGGAGGGCCGACTCCCCCCATTCCCGAGCCCAAGGCGCTCCAATTGTGCCCGTCCCACTTGGCGATGTAGTTGACCGTCACCCCGCCCACCGTCGTG
>JAGWYX010000282.1 GCA_018969165.1 Verrucomicrobiota bacterium | reverse complement strand
CAAACCAGCACATTGGTGTCGGAAAGGTATTTCGGCACAAGGTCGGAGAGCCAGTTGGGAACCGCGTGGTGGTCCTTTTTGTAAGCCGCGATGGCCCGAGCGATGCGACCCAGGTTCGCGCGGCATTGTGACTCATCGGCGGCAGCCGTGCCTGACTCTTGAACTTCGCCTCCGACGCTTGCCGGCAACCGGCCAGTCTCGTCGGCAACGTTGGTGGAGGCGCCAGTATGTCCGGCCTCGGCAGCGAGGGTCTCGTTGAGTTTGGTAATCGCCTGAAACGCGGAATCGGCATCTTTGCCATCGAGCCCCGAACCGAGCGCCAGGCGATAATCCTCTCGCGCCTCGCGCAACCTGCCTGTGCGTTCGTAAGCGCCTCCGCGACTGAAATAGGCCCGGGCGAATTTTGAATCAAGCCGGATGGCTTCGGTGTAGTCCTTGATGGCTTGACCATCGTCATGTTTGCCGGCGTACACGACCCCTCGGTTCCTATAGGTGTTGGCATTATTTGGGTTGAGTTGAAGAGTTTTGTTAAAATCCCTGATGGCTTGGTCATACGCGTGTTTGTTGCCGTACGCGGCACCGCGGCCGGCGTAGGCACTCGCATCGTTCGGATCGAGTCGGATCGCCTCGCTGTAATCGTCGACGGCCTTGTCATACTCCTGTCGGCTGAAATGGGCATCGCCTCGTGCCTGGTAGGCCTCCGCGTTCTCAGGGCGCAGTTGGATAGCTTCGGTGAGGTCGCTGCTTGTGTCGGCGGTCTTGCTCCCAAGCTTTTCGTCAACTCTGGCGAGGGCCTGCAGTACGGCGCTGTCCTCATCTGGATTAAGAACGCAGCGCAGGGCGTGCCGGTAGGCATCGCGCGCCTTGGCCAGCTTGCCCTGCTTCTCGTAAATCTCACCCAAGTTCGCGTGGGCGCCGGCAAAATCCGGGTTTGCCTGGATGACTTTCTGGAGCAGATCGACGGCCTGGTCGGACTTGTCCTCGTGGGCTGCAAATGCGGCGTGCGCAAACTTGGACATCCAACCGTCGTTATCCAATCGCAGCAGCGTGGGCAACTCCCGACGGACTTCATCCCAACGGCCGGCGTCCACGAGCGCACCAATCAGATTGAGGTGGATGAGAGGGAGATCAGGCGCCAAACGACAGGCGATCCGCGCCAGCTTCAGATCGTGGCGCTGGGCCAGATGGTAGGCCACCGTCTGCAAGTCATCCAGGACCGTCACCTTTTTGTGCGGCACCCCGAACCACAAGTAACTCGGATCGGCGAGCAGGGCCTTTTGTCCAAAGAAAACCGCCGCACAAGCGTGGGGGACGCGATTGCCATTCCACGATTCTTGTACGTCGGCAAAGAAGGCCTTGAGTCCAACGGCCCGTGCCAAGGTCACGTAAAGGGTGGCGTTCTCCTGGCACGAGAAGGAGACCGCAGGGGCATTCCAATCCGCGAAGACCTGCTCGGCGGTCCGTGAGCCCGATGACTGCACCAAACTCAGGTGATGCGCGATTGCACCGAAAAGCTGTTGGGCCTTTTGGAAGTCGTTGCTGGCTCCCGGGACAATTTCATGTGCCCATCGGTCCATTGCCGGCGTGCAGGTGAGAGGATTGGTGACCAAGCCAATCTCCGCGGGGGTGAGTTTCTGCTTCAAGAGCTGATTCAGATCGGCTTCAGTATAGAATTTCGGCTCCGTCAACGTGAGATAGACCGGCGTCAAGGTAGTCTTCAGTTCACGACAGTGGTCTTCCATGTCCTTGATGCGCTCTTGATCGGTCCCTTGCTTTTTAGCCGTGGCGATGGACTTTTCGTAGTAGTGAATCGACGTTGGAATGTCATGCAGGGTTTCGTAGGCCGTGGCCGCGTAAAGGGTTTCCCAGGAATCATCGGGTGCAGCCAGCCGCTCGGCCGCTCTTAGTTCCGCCAGCGCCTGCTCCCGGTTCCCATGGCCGGCGTCAAAGCAGGCTGCCTGCGCATGGACCGAGGCCTTGAACGGGTTCAACTCGAGCGCCCGGTTGAGGTGCTCGAAGGCCTTGTCCGGCCGACCTTGTGCGGCATCGTTCCAGGCTAACAACTCAAACGTTTCCGCGTCGTCTGGGTCGACTTTTGCCGCGGCTCGGAGCTCCACCTCCGCTTCCCGGTATTTTTGATCTGCGCCCAGAACCCAAGCCAACATGCGGTGCGCAGCCGGCAGGTCCGGTTCCAACTTCAACGCCTGCCGCGCCGCTTGGTCCACTTCCTCCACTTTGCCTTGCTCGGCCTTGATTGAGGCGAGGGAGATGTAGGCCTCAGCGCATTGGGGATGCGCTTCCAAGGCACCCCGGATCCACCGTTCCGCTGACGCAGTGTCCTTGCCTTTCTCTTCCAACGCCCACGCTTTGGTCAAGGATTCGAAGGCGCTGGGTCCCGTGCGGCGCCGGCGCATTTCTTGGACCTCGGCCTGGGTCGGTTTGACTTGCAACTCTTTGAGGATTTGCTCGGCGATCCGGTCCCGGAGATCGAACCAATCGGCCGAAACCGCGGTCAAATACTTCGAGACCCGTCCGGTCGCCACGTTCAACACCCGCACGCGCACCTGCCATTGCTTGCCTCGACGGCGGTAACCGCCCCAGACGACACGGCGCGCCTCGATCAGCTCACCGAGTTCGCGCTCCCACACCACCTCCACCGGCTTGGCGGACTTCTGGCGCAATTGCCGCAGTGCGTAATTTACCGCGTCGACCGGCATGACACGCACGGCCTTGACTTGACGCAGGGCATCGCCGATCAGCGTGTCCAGTCCCGACGCCCAGTAACCGGCGGCGGTGTCACCGGTTTGGTTCTCGAAGCCGATGATCGCGACGGTGAGGCGGTTGGGTTGCGCGACGCCATTGGTCGTGTTGGCGGGTGGCGCGTTCGTCGCGCCGACAAGCGCGGGCAAGGGCGCGATCAAACAAAGCAATGCGACGAACGCGAGCCGGGTGATTGGAGTCGGCTTAATAATCGCTCAAATATACTTTTGTGAGCTGGGAACTCAAGTGCGACGCTTTCACCTTGGCAACAGGGACCGTTTGCCGCACCGTGTGCAGCCGCAGCAACCACGAAAAACAAATCCGAAATCCAAATCTGAAATCTACGATCGACATTCTCGGCCTGGGTTGCACCGCGGTGGACGATCTGATTTACGTCGGCGCGTTTCCACCGGCGGACGTCAAGACGCGCGTGCTGCGGCGCGAACGCCATTGCGGCGGCCTGACGGCGACGGCGCTGGTGGCGGCGGCGCGGTTGGGCGCCCACTGCGCGTACGCCGGCGTGTTGGGCACGGACGAAGAATCGCAGTTCGTCCTGGACACCCTGGCGCGTGAAGGGATCGACGTGAGCCAGACTCGCCGACGCCCCGGCGTGCGCCCGATCCGGTCCGTGATCGTGGTGGGAGAACACCGCAAGACGCGCAACATTTTTTATAACGTTCAGGGCGTGGTCGGCGCCGGCGCGCGCTGGCCGTCGGCAAACCTGATCCGCTCAGCGCGGGTGTTGTTCGTGGACATCTACGGGGTGCCGGGAATGATTCGCGCGGCGCGGATCGCCCGCGCGGCAGGCATCCCGGTGGTCGGCGATTTCGAGCGCGACGATGTGCCACAATTCACCGAGCTTTTCCCGCTGGTGGACCATTTGATCATTCCGGACAAGTTCGCGTGCAAACTGACCGGCGCGCGGCATCCGGCCCGCGCGGCGGAAGCCTTGTGGGAGGCGTCGGCTGCGGCTCCAGCGGGTGGGATTCCTCCTCTCCCCCGCTCGCGCGGGAGAGAGGGAATGCGACCCCGTGCAAGGGACGGAGGAGGCGAGGCCGCCACCGCCGGTGCATACCGCTTGGCCGCTCGGGTTGGAAGGGCGAGCGAGCACACCGGGCGCGCGGTGGTCATCGTCACGTGCGGCGAGCGTGGATGTTACTCGGCGGACGCGAGCGGACCGCGGGCGCGGCGCTGGCCAGCATTCAAGATCCGAGCGGTGGACACGACAGGATGCGGTGACGTGTTTCACGGGGCTTACGCAGCGGCGTTGGCGGAAGGCGCGGATTTGGCCGATCGAATCCGGCTGGCCTCGGCGGCGGCGGCGCTCAAGGCGACGCGGCCGGGCGGCCAGGCGGGTATCCCGACGCGGACCGTTGTCGAACGGTTGCTGAAGCGTCGGAGCAAATAGCCATCACCGGCCAGGCAGTCTCGAAATGAATACGGCGAACTGGGTCGCGGAATTGGAGCAAGCGCTGGCCGAGGTACCGGTGCTGGACATTCCCACCCACTTGGTGGGCGGCAAGCTCGGGGCGCGTGGATTGCACGACGTGCTGCTCTACCACATGGTCGTCAGCGATCTCTACGCGGCCGGGTGCCCCAGCGGCGGCCGGCTCACGCAATACCCGGACTGGCCGACCCCCGCCGAAGCGCGGGCGCGGATCGAGGAGTCCCTGCCGTTCCTGGGCGCGATTCGCAACACCAGTTCCGCCTGGGGTGTGCGTCTGATCCTGACCGACCTTTACGGCTGGCGTGAGCCAGTCACGACGGAGAACTGGCGGCGACTGGACGCGCTCGTCCGGGAACGCGCCGACGATCGCCAATGGCACCATGACATTCTGGACCGGCTGAACATCCGCCGGACCGGGACCGAGATCGCGCGTCGCGGGGCCGGCGAGGACGACGAGCGTTTCCAGTATGCGCTCGAGTGGGGGTTTTTCACCCGGTGTCAATGGGGCGAATTTGATACGGCGCTTTACGAACTGGAACGGTGCTGGGGCCGCCGGCCGGAGAGCCCGTCGCCGATCGGCGCCGGGGCGCGTCCGCCGACGGAGCGGACGATCCGCAGCCTGGACGACGTGCGCGCGGCCGTGGCGCACTACGTGAAGAGCATTCCGTACGGGCAAGTGCTGGCCACCGCCACACATTTGTCCACCGACATCGATTATCGCTCGGTGACCGACGCGGAGATGGCGCAGGCCCTGGCGCGGCGTGACCAGGCCGGGCCGCTCGAGCGGGATCTCTACGCCTCCTACGTGAACGAGTTGTTCCTGACCGAGTTGGAGAAACACGGCGAGGAAATCGTGTTCCAGTTCAGTTTCGCCGCCGAACCGTTGCCGTTCGAGACCGGCAGCCGAGTGACGCAGCGTACGATCGCGCAATTGGCGGAGATGATCGGGCGCCATCCGCGGCTGCGGTTCCAGTGTTTCCTGGCGAGCCGGCATGCGAACCAGTCGTTGTGCACCCTGGCGCGCGAGTTGCCCAACTTCAGCCTGGCCGGCTATTGGTGGCACAATTTCTTCCCGACGATCATGCGCGGCGTCATGGCCGAGCGCCTGGACATGCTGCCGGTGAATAAGCAGGTCGGGTTCTTCTCGGACGCCTATTCCATCGAGTGGACTTACGCCAAAGCGATCCTGGTGCGTAAGCAACTGGCGCGTGTGCTGGCCGAGCGCGTGGCTCAGGGACAATACTCGGTGCCGGACGCGGTGGCGGTGGCGCGGGCGGTGTTGTTCGAGAGTCCGCAGCGCCTGCTGGGCATGGTGCCGCGTTCGTGACAATTGGATTGGAAAAGGGGTCAGTTCTTACTATTGACTACTCCTCCACAAATCGCGTCCGAGAGGGGCAAGTCAATCCCCACGCTGGCCAACGGAATTGCGGCGGTGGTGGTCAGTAGACATTAATAAGAACTGACCCCTTTTCCGAGGAGCGGAGGCGCGCGGTCTGATTAGTTGAGTTGACAAAGCCGGGAACTGTGTTAAAGGAAGCCCCATGAACTCCATGACGGATGCTGCTTGGCCGGGACGAGGGAAGCGCCAAGGTTTCACGCTCATCGAGTTGCTGGTGGTGATAGCGATCATTGCGATCCTGGCCGGACTGTTGCTGCCGACCCTCTCCAAGTCCAAGACCAAGGCCCAAGGGATCATGTGCCTGAGCAACGGCCGGCAGATGATGC
>JAGWYX010000281.1 GCA_018969165.1 Verrucomicrobiota bacterium | reverse complement strand
CCGAAGTCGCCAGCAGCGCCTTGCGGCTTACCCGCAAATATTTCCACGGCCCGGGCGCACTCGCGGCCCAGTTGGCCATCCTGCTCGAAGTCCTCTGGCGCCGCTGGCGGCACGGCGAAATGCGCGCCCCCCTGCACGACATCTGGCGCGGCACCTCGTTCTTCGCCCAATGCGCACGGACGTGAGTCGCCCCATGCCCTCCCAGGACCTGCGGGTGCTGGTCATCCCGCCGTCCTATTTCGCCCACAACCGCACCGTCGGCGGCGGCGAACGCTTTGCCCTGGAATACGCCCGCGCCCTGGCCAAACGCCTCCCGACCACCCTGGCCCTGTTCGATCGCACCGCCAATCGCCAGACCCTCGGCGATCTGGTAATCCGCACGCTGCCGATTCGGCATTTCCGCCAGCGGTGGGCATTCCCACTCACCCGCGAAAGCTGGCGCGCCCTCCGCGAATTCGACCTGGTCCACAGCTTTGTGTTTCCGACGCCGCTGACCGACCTGCTGTTGCTGGCCGCCCGCTGGCGTCGGCAGCTCTTCGTGCTGACCGACGTTGGCGGCGGCGGCCCCTGCTGGAGCACCTATCTCGGGAAAGTCCATCCGCGCCTCGACCTTAATCGTCTGGCCCACGGCTTGGCCTTGCTGTCCCGGCACTCGGCGCGATTCTTCGCCGATTGGCGGCAGCCGCAAACCATCCTCTACGGCGGGGTGAACCTCGACGAATTCGGAGCCGGAGATCCCGAGGGCTACGCGCTGTTCGTCGGGAGGTTGTTGCCGCATAAAGGCGTGCTGCCGCTGATCCAGGCCCTCGATCCCCACACGCCCTTGCGCGTCGTCGGCCACCCGTACGACCCGGCTTACTTCCGACAATTGCAGCAGGCCGCTGCCGGAAAAAATGTCCGGTTTTTCACCGACGCCGACGACGCGGAGCTGCGCCGGCAATACGCCGGGGCCAATGTCGTGCTCCAACCGACGCTCCCGGCCGCAGACCCGGCGGCCGACAAATCCGAACTGCTGGGCCTGGTGACGTTGGAAGCCATGAGTTCAGGCAAACCGGTAATCGTGACCCGCACCGCGAGCTTGCCCGAACTGGTGCTCGAGGGCGAAACCGGTTTCGTGGTTGCCCCCGGCGATCCAGTCGCCCTGCGGCAACGCGTCGAGGCCTTCCTGGCCGACCCCGCCCTGAGCCAGCGCATGGGGATGGCGGCTCGACGCCATGTCGAACAGCGGTTCTCTTGGGACCAGGTCGTCGCCCGCGGCCTGGAGCTTTATCAACAACTCCGGCGTCGCCCCGGCGCCCCGCCCCAACCGGGCTGACGCCCTGGCCGGCTCATGTTACCCCCCGCCTCGATTCACCCCATGCCCGGCCTGGTTCGCATTCCGTGACGACATGCAGGCGACCCCCGCGAAGACCTGGCGCGATCGGTTGCGACCGCTGAAGCGGCGAGCCGAGGAAGTCATGTTCCGATTTTCTTCCCACCCCAGGCTGCGAGGACGCTACCAATTGCCCACCCTGCTCAACGCCCGCGGCCTGCTCGGGGTCGGGCTGGAGGTCGGCGTGTTCGAGGGGTGGTTCTCCAATTACCTGCTCAACGGCTGGCGCGGTCGCCGCCTGATCTCGGTTGATCCCTGGCGCGCGTGGGGTGCCGATTACCACGATCCGTGCAATCAAACCCAGGCCGAGATGGACCGCTGTTACGAAACCACGCGCCAACTCCTCGCCCCCCACGGCGGGCGCTCGGAGATTTGGCGATCAACCAGCCAGGACGCCGCGGCCAAAGTCGCCGATGCCTCGCTGGATTTCGTTTACATCGACGCCCAGCATCACGAGACGGCGGTCACCGAGGATCTCCAACTCTGGTATCCGAAACTGCGACCCGACGGCCTGCTGGCCGGTCACGATTACATGGACGCCGAGTTCGGCTGGGGCAGTTTCGGCGTCAAGACCGCGGTGGATCGGTTCGTGGCCGCGCAGCATCTGCTCCTGGGGGTGACGGGCGAGGCGTGGGCACCTTCCTGGTTCCTGTTTAAATCCAGTTGAGAATCCGTTCCGGTGGGATAGAGTAGCGAGGCGCGGCGGATGCGGCTACCGCCAGCTCTCGCGCCAGCCGGTCACCGACGCCGGTCCACTCGAGTCCATAATATCTGAAGTGATGCCTGCTGCCCACGAAATCCACGCCCGCCTGAAGTCCTTCTACAACCGCGAGACCGCCTACTACGAGGAGGCCAGCGCGACGAATCGTCAATTGTCGCCCGAACGGGCGCGCCTCTTCGGCTGGATCCATCCCGAAGACCGCGTCCTGGACGTCGGCTGCGGCACCTGTGAGAACGGCGTGCACCTGAAAGGCCGCGCCCGCTATTTCGGCGCGGACATCAGCTTCGTCGGCCTCCACATGGCCACCGCCGCCCTGCCCCCCGGGACCTGTCGCCTGGCCCAGGCCGAAAGCCAGCAACTCCCTTTCGCCAGCAATTCCTTCGACGTGGTCCTGTCCACCTACGCCCTGGAGCATTTCGTCTTCCCGCTGCACAGCCTCGACGAGATGTGGCGCGTCTGTCGTCCGGGTGGCAGGGTCCTGCTGATTTCCCCGGCGTACGATCACCCGTGGTTCCTGCCGCCCTCGACCAGTCACTGGACCCGTGCGGAGCGCGGCTGGCTGATCCTCGGCCAAACCGCGCGGCAATTCCTCCGCCATTTCCGACCGCGCCACTTCGATTTCGCCCGGGTCTCCCGCCCGCGCGTCCTGTTCGAGACCTACCGGTCCGATTTCGACGCGGTCCACCTGGTCTCGGCGCGCGAGGTCGGAAATTTCTTCCGGGCCAAAGGCGCGGTCTTCCTGTTCGAGAACAAGCGCGCTCCGCGACCGGCGGGCGCGCCGGCGCGGCCGGGCCGCAATCCGCTCCGGGAATGGCTCCGCGACATCGCCCTCCGCGCCGGCTGGGGCGAACATGCCGGCTTGAATCTCCAATTAGTCGTGGCTAAACCGGGCGCGGAATGAGTGCGCGCGTCGCCATTGCCTGCTCCGGCCTGGGACACATCCGACGCGGCAACGAGACCTGGGCGCGCACCGTGGCCGAGGCGCTGCACGCCGCCGGTCAGCCGGTCACCCTCTTCGGTGGCGCGACCCAGCTCGAGGTGCGCTGCCCCTATCAGCCCCTCCGGAACTGGCCGCGCCACCACCCGCTCACCCAACCCTGGCTCTCCTGGCATCACCGCTACCTGCTGGAACAAATCACCTTCGCCTTCGCCCTGCGCCGCCACCTGCGCCAACACCCGTTCGACATCGTGCATGTCGGCGACCCGAACCTGGCCCAACAACTCCAACGCCACGCCCGTACCCTCGGCCTCCGCGTCGTCTATAAGGACGGGCTTCAACTCGGACCCACGTGGTGCCGGCAGTTCGATTTTGTCCACGTCCTGGCCCCGTACTATTATGAGCAGGCCAGCGCCCTGGGCTTGGACCTGCGGAACTGGGCCGTGATCCCGCATCTGGTGGATGTCCACCGGTTCGCCCCCGCGACCGATCGCGCGGCGCTGCGGGCCCGCTGGTTAGGCCCGGCGGTCACCGACGCGGTGTTCGTCGTCCTGGCCGTCGGCGATTACCTGCCCGGCAGCAGCAAGCGCCTGGATTGGATTGTCGGGGAAATGGCGCGCATGCGCCCGGCCAAATCGACCTGCCTGGTGTTGGCCGGCCAAGCCACCCGGCGGGCGTTCCAACGCTTCGATCAGCAGGCCCGGGCGATCCTGGGCCAACAGCTCCGATTGTTCTCGAACCTGGCCCCGGCCGAGGTGGCCGAACTGTACCGGGCGGCCGACGTGTTCGCGCATGCCGCGTTGCATGAACCTTTCGGGATCGTCTTCGTCGAGGCCATGGCCTCGGGCCTGCCCATCCTGGGGCACCATTATGAAGTGACGCGCTGGATCATCGGCGACGGCGGACAGGTGGTGGACATGACCGCCCCGGGCGCCTTGAGCGACGTGTTGGCCCGGTGGCAATGCGATCACGCCCTCCGCGACCAGTTCCGCACCCGGGCCCGCGCGCGCGCCGTGTCCGAATTCGCAGTCGAGCGGATCGTGCCACTCTACCAGCAGTTGTATCGCCGGGTCCGGAGAGCTTGAGGCATGGAGGTCGCGTTCATCAACGAGAACACCCTGGGCCACGCCTCCTACCTGCTGCCATTTGTGGAGATGTTCGGCCAGCGACCGGAACTGGGCATACGCCCGCATCTGATCAACGCCACCCCGCTGCCGCCTTCCCTCGAGTGGCGGGCGAACGGCACGGTTCCCGGTCTGCGCCGCTGGGGATTGGATTTCCACAATGCGCGCTGGCGGTTGACCGCGAGCCGCTGCGCGCGCGACCAACTGCGCCAACTGCGCCGCCGTCAGCACCTCGACGCGGTGGTCGTCAACACCCAGAGCGTCGCCCTGGCCCTGCTTGACCTCAGGCCGGAGCTCCCGCTGGTCGTCAGTCTCGACGCGACCTTCGAGCAACTGGCGCGCAGCGCCTGGTTCGCCCCCAACCCGATCTCTCGCCGGCTGCTGCCGTTGACCCTCGCGCCCTTGCGCCGCCGCGAACGCCTGCTCTTCCAAAACGCCTCGCGGTTGCTGCCCTGGTCCGGCTCAGTTCGACAATCCCTGCTCGACGACTACGCTCTGACCCCGGACCGCATCACGCTCCTGCCTCCGTCCGTCACCTTGCCGCCGCCGCGTTCATCCCGGAGGCCGGCGGCCGGGCGGCCGCAAATCCTGTTCGTCGGGGGCGACTTTCAACGCAAAGGCGGGCCGTTGCTCGTGGAATGTTTCCGCGAGCGCCTTGCCGACCGTTGCGAGTTGCACCTGGTCACCCACTCCGCGGTGCCGGCGCAACCGGGGCTGAACGTGCATCGCACCCTGACGCCGCGGAGCCCCGGCTGGCAAGAACGCTGGGAGCAGGCGGCGGTGTTCGCCTTTCCATCCACACTCGAGACGTTCGGGATCGTCCTGCTGGAGGCCCTGGCGTTCGAAGTGCCGGTAGTCAGCGCCGATGTGGGCGCCGCTCGCGAGGTGCTGGCCGACGGGCGGGCCGGATGGCTGTTGCCCGAGCGCACGCCGGCAGATCTGGCCCGGGCCATCTCCGAAGCCCTGGACCAGCCCGCGGTCGCCGCGGCCAAAGTCAACTACGGCCGCCAACAAATCCAGCGCGCCTACGATCTCGGAGCGAACGCGGAAAAACTGGCGGCCGAACTGACCCATTGCGTCGCACGTCCGCCCCGCCGCTCAGCGCCTCCCGCACCGACCGCGCGTCCCTGAACGATGGCGGACCGCCGGGTGTCGAGTCCCCGACGCCGTTGCCATGTCGGGGTTGCTCCGCCTCGACCACTGCGCCGACAGCGTCCGACATTGGCGCCGATCAGGGCCGACCGTGCCGGGGATCGCAGGCAGTTCAGGATTGCCAACCGTGGGGTCGGCAGCGTAATAACCCGTCCGCATGGACAGCAAGCTCTCGAACCTGTTCCTGGGGATAGTTGGGACCGGGGCCTTGCTGTTCACGGGCTATCTCATCTCGGATTATTTCTCCAGGGCCGCCCGTTCCGCGCGCCGCCGGAAACGCCATGCCGAACGCAAACTCAAGCGGGTCCGGGACGATTCCGACTCGAAGTTGCTCTAGCGAGGCGTCGCCTCAGACCTCGATTCAGCCTGGTCCTGCATCTTCGCTGCTGCTTCTCCTACGTCCGTTCCCTCCGCGCGCCTCGTCCAACCTTCACGGCTCGGGTCGCTTGACCTCCGCGAGGCCAACGTCCACGCCCTGGCCGCCGGTGGTCTGATGGCAATGGACGGCCAACGTGACGTGCGCCCCGGGTTTCAGCCGCGCCAGCGCCTCGGACGTGATCGGCAGCAGAACGTAGCTGGTGGTGTAGCCGCTCTCTGCGGCCGCCAGCACGCCATCGACAAATATCTCCACGTCCTCGTCATGAT
>JAGWYX010000280.1 GCA_018969165.1 Verrucomicrobiota bacterium | reverse complement strand
TCCATTCAGTTGACGGCCAGGTTATGAACGAATTAGACTGGGGCACTTTGTTTCGAACATGAGCCTGATTGCCGGACTGTTTCAATCGTCAGTGGGGAGAAAACTCATCATGGCCGTGACCGGGGTGATCCTGTTCCTGTTTGTGGTCCTGCACATGGTGGGGAACCTGCAGATTTTTTTCGGGCCGGAGCACCTCAATGCCTACGCCCTGTTCCTCCAATCCAATGTCGAGATTCTCTGGCCGGCGCGGATTTTCCTGCTGGCCACGATCGGGCTCCACCTGTGGGCGGCGGTGGTGCTGACGTTGGAGAATCGGGCGGCGCGGCCGCAGGGTTACGCGGACAAGCCCGCGCCGCTGGCGGCCGGCTACGCCTCGCGCACGATGCTGGTGAGCGGGTTGATCGTGCTGTGCTTCATCGTTTACCACCTGCTGCACTTCACGGTCCAGGTGCCGGCCGTCAATCTGACCGGCCAGGATTTCAAGACGCTGCACGACGCCAAAGGGCGGCACGATGTTTACCGGATGATGGTCGTGGCTTTCGGGAACCCGTGGGTATCCGGCTTTTACGTCCTGGGCATGGCCTTGCTGTGCCTGCACCTGAGTCACGGCCTCCGCGCCCTGTTCCAATCGCTGGGGCTTAAAAACGAGGCCTGGGGCCCCATCCAGGGCCGCTTCGCCCTGGCCGCCGCCTGGATCATTTTCCTCGGCAACTGTTCAATGCCGGCGGCGGTGTGGTTGGGGGTAATCCGGTAACCCGAAGCCTAACGAGGCGTGCCTCAGAACTCATGCTCTCCACTTCAACATTTTCTGGTGTGGCTCCATCATCATCCATCCGCTCCACGCGCCTCGCTGAGAGAGTCCTTGAGGAGGAAAAGGCGGGCGGCAAAGGAGCCACCAAAACTTGACCTGATGACAGCAAGGTTCAAGATTCAAGGACTCTAGGCCATGAAACTCGACGCGCAAATTCCTTCCGGCCCGCTGGCCCAGAAGTGGGACAAGCACAAGTTCGATCTCAAGCTGGTGAATCCGGCCAACAAGCGCCGGTTCGACCTGATCGTGGTGGGGACGGGGCTGGCCGGGGCCTCGGCGGCGGCGTCGCTGGCCGAATTGGGGTATCGGGTCGAGTGTTTTTGTTTCCAGGACAGTCCGCGGCGGGCCCACAGCATCGCCGCGCAGGGGGGCATCAACGCCGCCAAGAATTACCAGAACGACGGCGACAGTGTTTATCGGTTGTTTTACGACACCATCAAGGGAGGCGACTTTCGGTCCCGCGAGGCCAACGTGTATCGCCTGGCCCAGGTGAGCGCGAGCATCATCGACCAGTGTGTCGCGCAGGGCGTGCCGTTCGCGCGCGAGTATGGCGGCCTGCTGGCCAACCGCTCGTTTGGGGGCGCGCAGGTCTCGCGCACGTTTTACGCGCGGGGCCAGACCGGCCAGCAACTGCTGCTGGGGGCCTACCAGGCCCTGTGCCGGCAGATCGGCCTGGGCACGGTCCGCCTGCATCCGCGCACCGAGATGCTCGACCTGGTGCTCATCGATGGGCACGCCAAGGGCATCGTGGTGCGCGACCTGGTGACGGGGGAAATCTCGGCGCACGCCGGCGACGCGGTGGTGCTGGCGACCGGGGGATACGGCAACGTGTTTTACCTGTCCACCAACGCGAAGGGCTGCAACGTGACGGCGATCTGGCGCGCCTACAAGAAGGGCGCGGCGTTTGCCAACCCGTGCTTCACCCAGATTCACCCGACCTGCATCCCGGTCAGCGGCGAGCATCAGTCCAAACTGACCCTGATGTCCGAGTCGCTGCGCAACGACGGCCGGGTCTGGGTGCCGAGGCAGCAGGGCGACCAGCGCCCGCCCTCGCAGATTCCCGAGGTCGAGCGCGACTATTTTCTGGAGCGGAAATACCCGAGCTACGGCAACCTGGCCCCGCGCGATATTTCCTCGCGGGCGGCCAAGGAGGTGTGCGACCAGGGCCGGGGGGTGGGACCGGGCGGGCTGGGGGTGTATCTGGATTTTGCGGACGCGATCCAGCGCGTGGGCGAAGGAACGGTGCGGGAGCGCTACGGCAACCTGTTCGACATGTATGAGAAGATCACCGGGGAAGACGCCTACCAGAGCCCGATGCGGATTTACCCGGCGGTGCATTACGCGATGGGCGGGCTGTGGGTGGATTACAACCTGATGAGCACGATCCCCGGCCTGTTCGTGCTGGGGGAAGCGAATTTTTCCGACCACGGCGCCAACCGGCTTGGGGCCAGCGCGCTGATGCAGGGGTTGGCCGACGGTTATTTCATCCTGCCGTACACGATCGGCCACTACTTCGCCTCGGCCAAGCAACCCAAGCCGTCGGTCAGCCACGCCGAATTCCAGCAGGCCGTCGCGGACGCGCGGGGGCGCACCCAAAAGCTCCTGTCGATCCGCGGCCGGCGGACCGTCACCTCGCTGCACCGCGAGTTGGGGAAACTCTTGTGGGACAAGTGCGGGATGGCGCGGAACGAGACCGGACTAAAGGCGGCGCTCCAGCGGATTCCCGCCCTGCGCGAGGAATTCTGGCACGACCTGACGGTCACCGGCGCCGCCGAGGGCTTGAACCAGTCACTTGAGTACGCCGGGCGGGTAGCCGATTTCATGGAGTTCGCCGAGTTGCTGTGCCTGGATGCCTTGACGCGGGCCGAATCGTGCGGGTGCCATTTCCGGACCGAGTTTCAGAGCGAAGACGGCGAGGCCAAGCGCGACGACGAGCAGTTTGCGTTCGTCAGCGCCTGGGAATACCAGGGCGCGAACAGGCCACCGGTGTTGAATCGCGAAGCACTGGCCTACGAAGCCGTGCATTTGAGCACCCGGAGCTACAAGTGAAATTCACGATTTACGATCGTGGTCGCCTCCGCCAGAACCGCCCGCTCCAGCAGCGGCTCACCCCTCGCAAATCGCAAATCGTAAATCATATATCCAAATGGATCTGACCTTAAAAGTCTGGCGGCAAAAGAACGCGAACGCCCCCGGCCAGTTCGAGACCTACCCGGCGCGCAATCTCATTCCCGACATGTCGTTTCTGGAGATGCTCGACGTGGTCAACGAAGACCTGGTCGCGCGCGGCGAGGAACCGATCGCCTTCGACTCGGACTGTCGCGAGGGAATCTGCGGCACCTGTTCGTTGGTGATCAATGGCGTCCCGCATGGCGGGCGCGCCGGCACCACCGCCTGCCAACTGCACATGCGGCATTTCCGGGACGGCCAAACCGTCACCATCGAACCGTGGCGCGCCCGGCCGTTCCCCGTGATCAAGGACCTGATCGTCGATCGGAGCGCGCTGGACCGGATCATGCAGGCGGGCGGCTTTGTGTCCGTGCGCACCGGCGGCGCGCCCGACGGCAACGCGGTTCCGGTCTCCAAGGTGGACGCCGAGCGGGCGATGGACGCGGCGCAATGCATCGGTTGCGGGGCCTGTGTGGCCGTCTGCAAGAATGCCTCGGCCTCGCTTTTCGTCGCGGCCAAGGTCTCGCATCTTGGCCTGCTCCCGCAGGGCAAGCCGGAGCGGGACCGCCGGGTGCTGCGCATGGTGCAGACGATGGACGCGGCGGGCTTTGGCGCCTGCACGGTGACCGGTTCCTGCGAGGCGGTTTGCCCCAAGCAGATCAGCATCAACTTCATCGCCCGCATGAACCGGGACTACGCCCTGACCCTCCTCCGCGGCGGCTGAGGCGCTCTGCCCCCCGCGGCCTGGAAGGCTGCCCTGCGTGAACCGTTCCAGGATTTGACTTAATTACAGCGAGTATCGCAGTTCAAGGACGCTAGCGCTGCAGCAGTTCCTCCGCCTCTCGCGAGGCGACCAGGTCCTTTTCCGCCAACACCCAATCTTCCAGGGTGAGCCGCTCATGCATCAGCTTGTCGCGATACAGTTCATAAGCGTGCTGGCGTACCATCCCTTTGGTGATCCCCGGGGTAAACGGCCGGGGCTGTTCGACAACTTTCTGCTCGTGTTTCATAACGGGATCCTTTGGGGTTGGATTGGTCACAGTCAGGGCCGCGTCCGCCCGGGCGTGTTGGCCTCGCTCCGCTCAGCGATGCCTAAGCGGTGGCGACGGGAGCGGGTCGGATGAGCCATTTTTTCCATCGTCAAACCAAGGTACGCGCGCCGGCGGGGTTTTCAACCGGGAGGACGCCCTTTCTCCGGGCCGAAAAAATGGAAAAAAGTCCTTGCGTTATGGGTGGGAAACGGTATCTTCCCGCCGCCTGATAGACAGCTTGCGATTTCAAGGCATGGTGAATCTTCAGTTGAATGCGATTTCAGTGATGATTTGAAACCCGATGGTCGGGAACAGTCTGCGAATGAAGAGTGAGTCTAAACCAGAAAGCAACCAATGAACACAAAACTGTACGTGGGAAACCTTTCCTACGATGCCACTGAAAACGACCTCCAGGACCTCTTTGCCGCGCATGGCGCGGTGACCAGCGTCGATCTGATCATGGATAAGGCGACCGGCCGCTCCCGCGGTTTCGCCTTCGTGACCATGGAGACCAAGGAGGCGGCTGACGCCGCCGTCCAGGCCTTGAATGGCAAGAGCGTCAACGGCCGACCGCTGACGGTCAACGAAGCCCGTCCGCGCGAAGAGCGCCCGGGCCGTTCCTTTGGCGGTGGCGGTGGTCGTGGCGGTCCTCGCCGCGAATTCAGCCGTCGCTACTAATCACCCGTTTTCACTCCAAGTGCGGGACTGGTGCGAGCCGGTCCCGCACTTTTTTGGACATTGAGACTGTCGGCGACCCGGGCGCCAATCCCACCCTATGCCTGGTTCGCATCCCCTGCGCTTTTACGCCTGGAAATCGTGGCTGGCCCTGTGCTGCGGAGCATGGCCGGTCGCCCACGCCAGCCCGTCCCCGGCGACTTCGGAATTGCGGTGGAGTCGCGGTTTGGCCCGCACCAACCTGCTGGTTTTTCAGATCCACCCCGGCCAGGCGGCCCCGGTCCGGACCCTGCGTGACTGGCAGGCGCGGCGAGCGGCCATCCTCATCGCCGCCCAGGCGGTCATGGGCCCGTTGCCGGGCAAAGAAAAGCGGTGTCCTCTCGACGTGCGCCTCGAGCAGGAAACCGACTGTGGTTCGTATTTGCGCCGTTTCCTGACCTACGCCTCGGAGCCGGGTTCGCGCGTGCCGGCCTACCTGCTGATCCCGAAATCGGCGCTGGGGAACCGGCGGCGTGCGCGGGGCGTTTTGTGTCTGCACCAAACGCACTCCCTGGGGCAGAAAGTCGTGGTCGGCCTCGGCCACAGCCCGAATGATGAATACGGGGTTGAACTTGCCGAGCGCGGCTACGTTTGCCTGGCGCCCGCCTATCCGCTCCTGGCGAATTACGCGCCGGATCTCCAACGGCTTGGTTACCGGAGCGGCACCATGAAGGCCATCTGGGACAATATCCGCGGGCTGGACCTGTTGGCGTCGCTGCCCTTTGTCCGGCCAGAGGCCTTTGGCGCCATTGGCCATTCGCTCGGCGGGCACAACGCGATCTTCACCGCCGTGTTCGATCAGCGCCTCCAGGTGGTGGTCTCGAGCTGCGGCTTCGACTCGTTTCAGGATTACATGGACGGCAACATCCAGGGCTGGACCAGCGATCGTTACATGCCGCGGCTGCGGGAGTATCCGCGGACGGAAATCCCGTTTGATTTCCCCGAATTACTGGGGGCGCTGGCGCCGCGCGCCTGCTTCATCAACGCCCCCCGCGGCGACACCAATTTCAAATGGCGCAGCGTGGACCGCGTCGTCGCCGTTGCCCGCCAGGTGTACCGACTTTACGGTGCGGCGCAAAACCTGAGCGTCGAGCATCCCGACTGCGGCCACCAGTTCCCGGAAGCGATGCGTGAGGAGGCCTACCGGGTGCTGGATGCGCATCTGCGTCAACGGCAGCCTTGAAGCAGTCGCTGGCCGGTTGGCTCAGCGCGTAAGGTCACCGGTCTCCTGCGC
>JAGWYX010000279.1 GCA_018969165.1 Verrucomicrobiota bacterium | reverse complement strand
GCCGTTTAACAGGCCGATGAATCAGTCCGGTTTTATTCACCCCAAGGCGATCATTGAACCCGGGGCGCAGATAGGGGCCGGCACGCGGGTTTGGGCTCATGCTCACATCCTCGGTGGGGCTCGGATTGGCCGGGACTGCAACATTTGCGATCTGACTTTCATTGAGAATGATGTCCGCTTGGGAGACCGTGTGACGGTCAAGTGCGGGGTTCACATGTGGGATGGGATTACATTGGAGGATGACGTGTTTGTGGGGCCAAGTGTCACGTTCTCGAACGATGACTTTCCGCGCAGCAGGAAGCGACCAACCCGCTACCTAACGACGGTCGTGAAACGGGGGGCGTCGATAGGTTCGAATGCAACCCTACTGCCTGGCATCGTGATCGGGCAGAACGCGATGGTCGGGGCCGGGGCCGTTGTCACCCAGGACGTTCCGGCCAACGCGATTGTGGTTGGCAACCCGGCATATATCAAAGGGTACGTGGTTTCGGGTGAAGGTCCAGGTGCTGAACGCGACGGAGACACGACTTCACCGCGGCGGCTGGACGGAGCCATGGGTGTCCGGGGTGTTCAGGTCATCCGCTTGCCCCTGATCTCCGACCTACGTGGCAGTTTGACCTTTGGGGAGATTGAGCGGCACCTGCCATTTACCCCAAAGCGATACTTCGTGGTTCTGGACGTTCCCAACCGGAAGGTGCGTGGTGAACACGCACACAAGACGCTGCACCAGTTTTTGGTTTGCCTCAAGGGCTCCTGCACGGTGATGGTGGATGACGGAGAAAGCCGTGCTCAAGTCGTCCTGGACACACCGGAGCAGGGGCTCTGCCTTGCGGCCATGGTGTGGGCCTCGCTGTTTAACTACTCCGCCGATGCGGTGCTGCTGGTTCTGGCTTCCGACATCTACGATCCGGAGGATTACATCCGGGACTACGACGAGTTCCTGAGCGCGATCCGAGACGGTGCGCACGTTTGAATCGTTTGCGTGTTCCACAAACTGTGAAGTACCCCTGCGGTCTGGGTCGGCCCCCCCAGCGAGAGACTGCCCGTGATTGGCGCCGCCATCCCCCCATCGCCGCGCCGATCGCGAAGGACGTGGAGAAGCCAGAAGATTTGCCGAAACCGCTAGAGTCCTTGAATCTTGAAACTTGCTGTCATGAGGTCAAGTTTTGGCGTCTCATTCGCTGCCAGCCTTTGCCGCCTCACGGACTCTATCAGCGAGGCGCGCAACGTGGACGGAGGACGAAAAGGGAAAACCGAGCTTGGTCCAAAGACACGAGTGGAGGTCTGAGGCGCGCCTCGCCAGGGAGGGCGCCCATTGCCGCCGAGCGCGAGGATTACCGTTGAACCGGACATTGAGATCGACCTTGTTGCTGGGGGGCAGCTCATTGGTCACGCTGTTGGTCGGCTTGTTGGCGACCAAGTGCTGGGCCATCCTGTTGGGACCGAAAGGCTTCGGGTATCTTGGGCTGGTGCAGAACTTGTTGCTCCTGGCGGGCTTGGTCGCCGGATGCGGGGTGAGCACCGCCCTGGTGCGCTTTGGCGCGGAGGCAGCCGCGCAAAACGATCTCGTGCGGGTGGCAGCATTGCGTCAGGCCAGTTGGTGGCTAACCGGTCTTTTGGCTGGCGTGGTCGGAGCACTCATGTGGATCTTTGGCGGTCCCATCAGTACGCTGCTGCTGGGCGCGAATCGAGATCGAGGCGTTGTTGGCTGGATCGGGCTGGCGTTGTTGTTCAACCTCGCCGGGGCCATTTTCACCAGCTTGTTAAACGCGCATCACCGCGTGGGTGCTTTGGCTCGGCTCAACGTGTTGAGCAAAGGGGTAGCAGCCGGCGTGGCCGTACTGGTGATCTTCCTTTGGCGGGAGCAAGGCATTGTGGCAGCGGTGGTCGGTGGTGCCATCGCTGCATGGGGTTGTGCCTGGAGGGTCTGTTCGCGGGAGATACGGCCAGAGACCGATGCCGTGCGCCCCCGGCAGGTGATAACCGCGGCCCGGGATTTGTTGCGGTTTGGCGTTCCCTGTACGGCGAGCCTGCTCGTGGGGACGGGTGTCCAACTGCTGGTTCCGGTCATCGTGCTGAACCTGATGGGGCAGGAAAGCGTCGGATTGTATCGCGCCGTTGCCACTGTCTCGACGGCCTACCTCGGTTTGCTCCTGACAACGATGACACAGGATTATTACCCGCGGCTCTCGGCAGTGAGTCGGCACCTGCCAGCGTTGATCGACCTGGTTAATGAACAACACGAATTGATATTATTACTGGCTATCCCCCTGGTCGTCGTGCTTCTGGCGGCAGCTCCTTTCTTGATCCCCCTCATTTACTCCCGCCAATTCCGGCCGGTCGTCAGCGTGCTGGAATGGCAACTGATGGGGGACATCCTCAAGTTCTCAAGTTGGACGCTGGCTTTTGTCCTGTTGGCGCGAGATCGAAGTCGAGCTTATTTTTTGGCTGAGGCAGTGGTGGGGATTACCACCGTGGTGAGTACCTGGCTCGGGGTTCGGTGGTTTGGGCTGGACGGTTTGGGCATGGCGTACCTGGCTCAATATGCGCTTTACTTCGCGGTGGTTTGGCTGCTGGTCCGGCGGGAGATCGATCTGCCATTGACTCGAGTGAACCGGCGACTGTTGGTGACGGGGCTGGCGGCAGCGGGTTTGGTGCGCTTGACTAGTCTGGCGGGGTGGCGGCAGGGGCGAGCCCCGATTGCCTGGCTCCTGGCGGTGGTAGTCACGGTCGGCAGCGCCCGGATACTCCGCAAGAAATACGGGGGCCTGCGTTGGCTCAAAGAACGATCAACTTGATAACCGGGAGTGCTTCAATCGGAACCTCTGCCGCGAGGGACCAACCCTTGGTGAGCGTGGTTGTCCCTCTCTACAACCACGTCCGTTACATCGAGTGTTGTCTGGACAGCATCCGAAACTGTGGATACCGACCTTTGGAAGTATTGGTTCTGGACGACGGTTCGACGGATAATTCGTTCGAGGTGGCGCAGGCGTGGGCGGGGCGTTGCGTCGAGCAGGGGATGAAGTTCCACGTGGCGCGCCAGACCAATCAGGGACTACCCAAGACCCTCAACCGTCTCGTCGCCCGGGCTGCCGGGCAGTTCATCCTGATCATCGCCAGCGATGATTACTTGCTGCCTGGGGGGGTGGACTTGCGGGTCGGGGCGTTGCTGGCCCACCCGAGCTGGCTGGCAGTCTTTGCAGACGCGATCGTGGTGGACGAAGCTGGCCGCAAAATCCATGAAAGCGCATTGCGAGACCTGCTGCGGTCGGATAAACGGGCATTGGCAAATCCCCGGACCATCGCGATGGAATTGATCCTGCGCTGGGGTGTTCCAGGTGGCACCCTGCTGGTACGCCGGTCGGCTTATGATCCGGTGGTAGGGGTGGGTCCGTACGACGAGAGCCTGCCGTTTGAAGACCGGGATTTTCACTTGAAAGCACTGGCGCGGAGGGGCGTTGGGTTCATCGACTCGACCGTATCGGCATACCGGCTGCATGGAGAGAATTTCTCTAGACTCAAGGACCCTCAGGCTCTCGGTCCGTTTTATTATGGACTCTACCGGTGTGAGATCACAAACGCTCGGCGTCATCGCGGGATGGCCCGGCTGGCGCTCTGGCTGTCCGCCCAGCGCGCGCTGGACGCGGCTCGCCGCTGCCGGGGCGACCGGGGATTATCGCCGGTTCTCCGGATCGTGCTAGGGAAAGCGCTCAGCCTGCTCTACTGGGTCCACCGGCTTTGGGGGTGGATCCGGCGCGGTTGAATTCCCCGCGGTGGCGTGGCCCCCGTGGGGCTTCAGGGACGGGGGTTCTGTCGGAGGAGAACCGTGGGGCAGAGCCGACGGACGATTCCAAACGGCAAGAAGTCTGTGAGGAAGGACGCACGCCAACGCCGGTTCAGTGCGAACTGGGCAGGGAGACGATTTTCTTGCCGTCGCCCCAGTGGGTGCCAAGTAAATTTGAGCGGGTGCGGGAATTCTGCGCGTCTCGTTAGATAATGTAATCGAGCGGATTGCCCGGCTCGGCGTGCAGTTGTCGGACGCGCTCGCACAGTTGGGCCAGGGTGAAGCCCTCGAGGATTTTCACGATCGCGTCGCGCACCTCCTTCATCACGCTCCGGATCCCGCATTTAGCTTCATCTGGACACGTGCACGGTTCGTAAAACCGTTCGCTGACGCAACTGACCGGCGCCAGCGGACCCTCGATATGGCGGATCACGGCCGCCAAGGTGATCCGCTCCGGCGGGGCGTGGAGACGGTAGCCCCCGGCGACCCCGCGTCGGCTCTCGACGATCCCGGCCGACTTAAGGTCGTGGAGGATTTGTTCCAGGAATCGTTTGGGGATGTTCTGCTGCCGCGAGATGGTCTGGATCTGGACCACGGACCGGCCGTAGTTCAGGCCAAGCACGATCAGGGCGCGCAGCGCATATTCGCCTCGCAAGGAGAGTTTCACCGGCCCATGTTACAATCACTAGAAATATTATCAAGATTAACTCATGATTACGATTCATGTGATATACATTGCTCAATACAAAGATGTTACTATAGTCTTGTTTGTCTATTGACATTATTGTGTATAGCGCGAATACTGGGCTGGTAACTGAAACTGAACCGATTGATGACCGCCATCGACTCGCGCCTGTGACAACCTCAATCGCCAGCCGCGCACGCCTTGCTCGAACGTGGATCGCACTTGCCGTCGCGCTCGGCTTGCTCGCGCCAGCGATCCTCCTGGCCCACCCGGATGGTTCGACGGAAGATCTCAAAGCCCAGATTCGCGAATTGGACGAAAAGCTCCGGGTGCTGGAAGAAAGACTCGACCGCCAAGCGCAGCAACAAGCCGAAGCGCAGCGAGCCGCGCCACTGATCTTTGCGGGCGCCGATGGTTTTAAGGTGCAGTCGCGCGACACCAATTTTGTGCTCCGGGCGCGCGGGGTACTGCAGGCGGACTCGCGCAGCTTTTTCAACCAGGGACCCGACCGGGGAAACGACAGCTTTCTGCTCCGGCGCGCGCGGCCGATTCTGCAGGGGACAGTCTTTGGGGATTTTGATTTTCTGTTCGTCCCGGACTTCGGTGGTTCGATGCCGCAGATCTTCGACGCCTACCTGAACTACCGCTACGAACCCGAACTGCAAGTGCGGGTCGGCAAGTTCAAATCGCCGGTTGGCCTCGAACAATTGGTTGAGGACGTGAACCTGTTGTTCAACGAGCGCACGCTGGTCACCGACCTGGTTCCGAACCGGGATCTCGGGGTGCAGCTCCACGGCCAGGTCTTTGACACGAAGCTCACCTACGCCCTCGGCATCTTCAATGGCATTGGCGACGCGCGCAATTCGTCGAATGCGGACTTCGAGGACGACAAGGATATCGAGGGGCGCCTGTTCTTGCAGCCGTTTGCCGGCGGCGGGGCCAGGCCGCTGCGCGGGATCGGCTTCGGCGTGGGGGGCAGCTACGGGAGCGTGCACACCGCGGCCGCGCTGCCCGCTACCACGGGGGGGACCCTGCCAGGCTATACCACCGATGGCCAGCAACAGTTCTTCGCCTACAACCCGGGCGGGGGCGCGACCGTCCTGGCCGACGGCGTGCATTGGCGACTGTCTCCGCAGGCGTCGTATTATTGGGGTCCATTAGGTCTGTTTGGTGAATACATCGTTTCATCACAGGCGGTGCGCCGTACCGGAGCCGCCCCGCTGGCGTCCGCCAACCTCGCGGCGACCGCCTGGGAAATCACCGGCTCGTGGCTGTTGACCGGCGAGGATGCGTCCAGTTCCGGAGTGGTTCCGCGAAGGCCCTTCCGCTTGACCGAGGGGAGTTGGGGCGCCTGGCAGGTGGTGGCACGCGTCGCCGGATTGGAGGTTGACAAAGCGGCCTTTCCGCTTTTCGCTGATCCGACCCTATCCGCCCGCGCGGCGGCGTCCTGGTCGGTGGGGTTGAACTGGTGGCTCAACCGGAACGTGCGCGTGCT